>VXNG01000062.1 GCA_009840695.1 Acidimicrobiaceae bacterium | reverse complement strand
TGAGCCGGATCGCCAGCACCCCGCAATACCAGAACATGACCATCCGCAACTGGAGAACGACGACCAGGCTGCTGAGCCTCCTCGACGAGCGGAGCACCGCTCAGGGCGCTTAGGGCAAGCAGCGTAGCTATCCGGCCGAATCACTGGTCAGCGTGGGCGCCGTGTGCGGGTCCACAGCCAGCGCATCCCGCCGACGCATATCGCTGCCAGTGTCGCCACCACCAGCACCCACTTGACCAGGGTGAACACGGCGGCCAGCCATGCCCAAGTGGACGGCGAGCCGTCATGGCTCAGCGCCAGCACCGCGACGGTGATGTTCTCCAGCGCATCGGCCAGCGCGACCGCCAGCGGCAGCACATACAGCGGCGCCCCGCCTCGAAACAGCCAGAACAGCAGTACTGCGAACAGCAGGCCGTAGGAGGCCGGAAAGACCATGTCGATGGTGAGCGCGGTCGCCGCATAGACGGCCCTCGCACTCGCGTCGAGCCGGTCGAGGGCGTCGAACAGGTCGGCCGCGTCTTCGGGTGTGTACCAGCCCCGACTATCGAGCAGGTCCAGTCCCGCCAGCCGCGACTGCCGCCAGGCGAGGCCCGCCACGCAGCCGACGACACCCACCAATGCCGCGACCACAGTTCGCCGGGTCGCCCATCGCTCCACTGCGGCACCGATCGAGAGCGCCATCAAACCGATCCCCCTCGACATACAAGGTCGGTGCACATTAGGTCGATGAGGTGTTCTTGGGATAGAACGTCGGGGTGCAGTCCCATTTCGGCCACGAGCTGTTCGAGTTCCTTCTCGAGTTGCGGGCCAACAACAACCGCGAGTGGTTCGGTGAGAACAAGGGCCGCTACGAGAGGCACCTCAAAGAACCGCTGCTGGCGTTCATCGAGGACTTCGAGCCCTACCTGCACTCGATCAGCGAGCACTTCGTGGCCGATACCCGGGCCAACGGCGGCTCCATGTTCCGGATCTACCGCGACGTGCGCTTCTCCAAGGACAAGACGCCCTACAAGACCCAGGCCGCGGTCCAGTTCCGCCACGAGGCCGGCAAGTCGGTCCACGCGCCGGGCTTCTACCTGCACCTGGCCCCCGGCGAGGTCTTCGCAGGCGTCGGCCTGTGGCGGCCCGACACAGCCGCGCTGGGGCGGATCCGCGAGCGCATCGTCGCCGAGCAGGCCGGCTGGGAGGCGGCGGTCACCGATCCCGGGTTCGCCGAGGAGTTCGACCTGGAGGGCGACTCGTTGAAGCGCCCGCCCAAGGGATTCGACCCCGAGCACCCGTGCGTCGAGGACCTCAAGCGCAAGGACCACGTGGCCACGTGCATATTCGACGAGGAGGAGGTCACTCAACCGGGATTCATCGACGACTTTGCGGACGCCTGCCGTATGGCCTCGCCCTACATGGAGTTCCTGACCCAGGCCGTGGGCCTACCGTACTGAGAGGACGCTCGGCCCTCGGCTGCGAACTGGTGGGAGAGTTCCCCTTCGAGGACGAACTGCTGGCCTGACCGGCTGCGGCGGACCTGATCGGCTGGACGATAGACGAGCGCTATGTCTGTTGGGGATCGAGGTGGCGTGTGAAGTAGACACGTCGATAGCCGGCGTCGGTGGCACGGTGCGTCTCGCGGAATCCCTTGCGTGGGTAGTACTGGATGTTCTCGGTCATCTTTGCGTGGGTGTAGAGGCGGATCTCGCTGAAGCCGACTCGCTGAGCCTCCCGATCGGCATGAGCCAGCAGAGCACTCCCAACGCCGGTGCCCTGCTCCTCGGGGAGAACAGCAATGTTGTCGATGTAGAGGTGATCCTCCTTTGGCCACATGACGATGAGCCCGACGAGCCGGCCATCGCGGGTGGCGACGTAGACCACTTCGTTGTTGATCAGGGCCGCGTAGTCCTCGAGCATGGGAGCCGGTGGCTTGCCGATTCGCTCGACGTAGAGACCGTAAGCCGCGTCGACACAGGCCCGCAGATCGGACTCATCATCCGCTGCCGCGTTGCGCACCTGGACGGCGTAGGTACTTGTCATGCCATCTCACTCCGGTGTTGGTCGGTGTCGGCTAGCAGAAGGGGCCTTCCGCCCACTACAGATACTCCACCTCGACGAACACGACCGGCGCGGACGACGTGTTGCGAATCGAGTGCTCGACGCCCTCCGGTCGGCTGTAAGGCCTCAGCGGCTGCATATCGAATTGGGCCTTTCCGTCCGATGAAGTGATGGTCACCGTCCCGGACGTGATCGGGACTACCACGTAGGGGTGGTTGTGGCGATGCCAGCCGGTGCTCGCTCCGGGGGCGAGACGATGACGGGTGACACGATGGTCGCTCGACTGGTCGAGCAGTTCGCTCAGGTATCCCATGGCTTGCTCATTTTCCGACCTTTGCGCGGCTCTTCGATGAGCCAGCACGCGGCCGAACCCCCGCCGGTGTCGATCAAGCCAGGACGCTGCGTTCGGCAGCGGTCGAACGCCACCGGGCAGCGAGGCTCGAACCGGCACCCCGCAGGGACGCTCAGCACGCTCAAGGGCTCGCCGACGATCGGCGGTTCGGCGGCCGTCGGCTGCTTCAGACGGGGCGCTGAGGCCAGCAGCGCCTTGGTGTAGGGATGGCGCGGAACGTCGAAGAGTTGGGCGGCGGGACTGTGCTCAACGATCCCGCCCAGGTACATCACGATCACCTCGTCGGACACGTGGCGGATCACGGCAAGATCGTGGGAGACGAACAGCAGCATCAGGCCCAGCCTGCGGCGCAAGTCGGCCAGCAGGTTCAACACGGACGCCTGGACCGACACGTCGAGGGCGGCCACCGACTCGTCGGCAATCAAGACCTCGGGTTCGAGCGCGAGGGCTCGGGCGATGCCGATGCGCTGGCGCTGCCCGCCCGACAGATGCCGCGGGCGAGCGTCAATCAGGCGGCGAGGCAGCTCGACCAGGTCCAAGAGTTCCTCGCAGCGGTCGCCGATGTCGCCAGCCGGCACCATGTCGTGGACCCGTAGCAGCTCCGAGAGGACGCGGCGGGGGGTCATGGACGGGTTGAGAGATGATCCGGGGTCCTGGAAGACCATCTGGATGAGTCGTCGCTGCCGGCGTGAGCGCTTGGCGCCGAGCCTGACCCCGCCGTAGCGGATGTCTCCGGAGTCGGGCTTCACCAGGCCCACCACCGCCCGGGCCATCGTGGACTTGCCGCAACCGCTCTCGCCGACGATGCCCAGGCTGGCGCCTCGCTGGAGGGTGAAGCTGACGTCGTCGACCGCAGTGATCTCGCCGCTGCGGCCCCGGATGCGGCCGATCCAGGAGTTGTCGACTTGGAACCGGACACTGAGACGCTCCACCTCCAGCGTTCCCTCCGCGCCGCGCGGGCCGTCGCCTGGGGTGCCGTCAACCACCGGTCCGTCCACCATGTCGCCGCTCATCGCACCCCGGCCAGGTCGAGTTGGCGGATGCACGCCGACGCAGCCCCGTCGCTGGTCGCAACCAGGCGGTAGGAGGCTTCGACGCATTCGGGGAGCGCGTGGGCGCAGCGATCGCGGAAGCGGCATCCACCGCCGAAGTTCCGCGGGTCGGGGGGACGACCGCCGATTCCTGCCAACTCCTCGTTGCGGATGTCGATCACGGGCGCAGCTCGCATCAGCGCGTGGGTGTAAGGGTGTCGGGGCGCACTGAACAGCGCCTCGGTGTCGTTCACCTCCACGATCCGCCCGGCGTACATCACCGCGATGCGGTCGGCGAGCTGCCTGAGCACGGGCAGGTCGTGGGTGACGAAGATCATGCTCATCCCGAGCTCAGCCACCAGGCCGCTCAGCAGGTTCAGGATCTGCCTCTGCACGGTCACGTCCAGGGCGGTCGTGGGTTCGTCGCACAGCAGCAGCCTCGGCCTAGTGGACAGGGCGGTGGCGATCATGACCCGCTGTCGCAGCCCTCCCGAGAGCTCGTGGGGCCAAGCCCGGGCTCGGCGCCCGGGCATCGGGATGCCGACCTGGCGCATTAGATCGATGGCGTCGGTGCGAGCCCGTCTCTTGGACCGTCCGCCGCGGAGCCGGATGCCGAGGCTCACGAGATCGCCGACGCGCATCGTCGGGTTCAGGGCGGTCACGGGCTCCTGGAAGACCATGGAAATGCTGCGGCCGCGGACCTCCGCCGGGTCGTACGCGGCCGGCGAGCCCCCGTCGACAGAGAAGCGGAGATCGCCTGTGGCCGAAGCACCCCTCGGCAGCAGCCCGATGATGGACCTGAGCGTGAGGCTCTTGCCGGAGCCCGACTCGCCCGCGATGCCCAGCACCTCGCCCTCGCCCAGGTCGAGGTCGACGCCGTCGACGGGCACAATGGTGCCGTGCTGGAAGGCGAAGCTCACCTGGAGGTTCCGGATCGACAGCATCGAACCAGCCGAGCCGCCCGACGGGGTCATCGCGAGATCCAATCGTCGAGCCCGTCGCCCATGAACATGAACCCGAGGCCGAGGACCGAAAGGACGATGCCGGGCGCGGCCGTGAGCCACCACTGGTCCCGCAGAAACTCCTTGCCACCCTCGATCATGGCGCCCCATTCCGCGTCGGGCGGGGGGATGCCCAATCCGATGAAGGTGAACGCGGCCAGCGCCAGGATGGCGAAGAGGATGTCGACGGTGAAGTACACGACCGTCTGGGAGATGGTGTTGGGCAGTACGTGGCGGGCAATGATCCGGGTGTGGGGAAGTCCGGCCGCTCGGGCCGCCTGTATATAGTCCAGCCCCCGCACGCGCAGGATCTCGTCACGGATGATGCGGGCGTAGATCACCCAGACGGTCGCCGTGAAGGCCACCAGGATGGTTCCCGCGCCCTGCCCGAGCGCGAAGACCAGGGCGATGATCAGGATGTACGCCGGGAAGGCCTGGACCACGTCCGCGATGCGCATCACGACCACATCGACCCAGCGGCCGACATAGCCGGCCAGCGCACCGAGGAAGGTGCCGACCACCAGCGGCAGGAAGGCGCCCAGGAAGCCGACGGTCAGGTCGATCCGAGCGGCGAAGACGAGCCGCGACAGCACGTCGCGGCCCAGCTCGTCGGTGCCGACGGGGTGCTTCCACGACGGGTCGGCCAGCCTGTTGGCCACGTCCTGCGCGTCGGGGTCGTGCGGTGCCACCCAGGGAGCGAGCAGCGCCAGCAGCGCGTAGAGGGCCACGATGGCCGCCCCCACCCAGAACTTCCGGGGAAGCCGCACCCTCTGCCGGCCGTCGAGAGCCTCCGCCTCTTCTAGCGGCTCGACGGTAGCGGCGGACGGCTGCAGACTCATCCCGAGATCTCCACCCGGGGGTCGAGCATGGCGTTGATCACATCGGCGAGGAGGTACACGGCCACGACGATCAGGGCGAACAACAGGGTGTAGCCCTGGATCGCCGGGAAGTCGCGCTGGGACGCGGCCAGCACCATGCCCTGGCCCAAGCCGGGAAGGCTGAAAGTTGTCTCGATGACCACCATCCCGAACAGCAGGAAGCTGGTCTCGATGGCGATGATGGTCACTGTCGACGAGACCGTGTTGCGCAGCACGAACCACCGCACGAGGCTCGACCCGTGCGCGCCGATTGACCGGCCGAGCTGAACGTAGTCGCTGTCGAGCACCCTGATCGTCGAAGCTCGCAGACTACGGATTTGGATCGGCGCCAGCGAGATCCCCAGCGTCGCCGCGGGGAGCACAATGTGGTGGAGGTGTTCGCCCGCAGTGTCGCCGAAGCCCCCGGTGGGGAACCAGCCGGTGGGCAGGGCCACCAGGATGATGAGCATCAGCCCTACCCAGAACGCGGGCATGGTTACGCCCAGCAGGCTGACACCGCGGATGACCTGGTCGGCGAGTCCGTCGCGGCGCGCGGCCGCCCAGTTGGCCAACGGTATCGACGCCGCGATGCTGACTGCGAGGCCTCCGGCAACCAGCCAGAGGCTCGGTTCGAGCCGGTCCTTGATCAGCGTTGTCACGGGCTGGCGCGACTTGAACGAGTAGCCGAAGTCCCCCCGCGCCACATCACCCACGTAGGTGGCGTACTGCACGATGACCGGGTCGTTCAGCCCGAGCTCGTCGCGGACTTGGTCCACGGCCTCCTCGGAGGCGCGCAGGCCGGCCACCACCCGGGCGGGGTCGCCGGGCGTGATCTTCAACAGCAGGAACACCAGGAAGACCACTCCCAGAAGGAGCGGCACCGATATCAGCAGCCGCTTGAGAACGAAGCTGTACCGGCCCACGCGATCCTGCCAGCCGGCTTCCGCCTAGCCGCTCAACCAGATGCGGTCATACCACCATGTGGCCCACGGCGCTGGAGCGAAGCCGTTGACGCGCTGGCTCGCGGCGAAGGCGGTCTGCTGGTTGGCGAGCGCGACGAAGGGGACCTCCGTGGCGATCTCGTCCTGCACCTTGGTGATGGCCGCAGCCTGCTCGGCGTCGTCGACGGTCTCCGTGAACTCGACGAGCACATCGAAGATGACGTCGAGCGGGTATCCGGTGTAGAGGTAGTCGACGGCCGAGTAGTAGCCGACCGGGTCAATCGCGGTCGGCGAGATGGCCACCATGGTCCACAGGTCGAGGTCGTACTCGCCCGAGCCGATGCGTTCGATGTGGGAGTTCGTGTCCAGGGCCACGATCTCGACGTCCACCCCCGCGTCGCCCAGCGACGATTGGATCACCTGCGCGACGAGGTCGTGGTTGACGATCCCCGTGTCGAAGATCAGTTCCACCGAGAGGCCGGTGGCGCCGGCCGCCTCCAGCAGCTGCCGGGCTTGGTCGAGGTCCCGGCGGAGATAGGGCGCCGATGGCGGTGCCCAGTCCGCGATGTTGGGCGGGATCCCACCCGTCGCCGTCTCCCAGGTGCCGCTGCCGAGGGAAACGATGGCGTCGTAGTCGATGGCCAGCGCGAGCGCCCGGCGCACATCGGCCTCATCGAAGGGGGCGGCCGTGGTGTTGAATCCCAGGTAGTGCATCAGGTGCGCGGGTGCCAGGGTGAGCTGATGGGAGGGGATCGAGCTGATTTGGTCGGGCGGTACGAGTACCAAGTCCGACGCACCAGACTCGAAAGCCACCATGCGCTGGTTCCTGTCGGAGTTCTCGGTGATCACTATCCGGTCCAGGTACGGTCGCTCGGAGTCGTAGAAATGCTCGTTGCGGACGAGCACCAGCTCGGCGCCCGGCTGCCATGACTCGACGGCGAATGGTCCGGCCCCAATCGGGTTGGCCATGTACTCGTCGCGGGAGCGGCCGCCGAAGTCCTTGGGCATGACCGCCGCGGACTGCCACGTGAGGATGGCGTCCAAGCTGGAGTCGGGGTACTCCATCGAGAAGATCACGGTGTGGTCGTCGACGATCTCGGCCTCCGCTAGCGAGGCGTAGAGGATCCCGTAGTTGGGTCCTGCCTTCCATTCCTCTGCTGAGAACGCCACGTCCTCGGCGGTCACCGGCGTGCCGTCGGAGAACTTGGCGTTGGGGTTGATATTCACGGTGAAGGTCAGCCCCTCATGGTCGTAGTCCCATGACTCCGCTATCCCGGGATCGAGCGTCAGGCCGTCGGGATTGGCTCGGATCAGCGGTTCCATGACGTGCTGGATGTACTGGATCGATCCCAGCTCCAGCGCCGCATCGGGATCCCAGCCCTCATGGAAGATTCCCCGGAATACCCGCAGCTCGCCGCCGCGGACCGGGCCGCTGCCGGCGTCGGCCGCCTCCGGCTCGTCGTCGGGTGTAACCGCGTCGGCTGCCTCCGGCTCGTCGTCGGGTGCAGCCGCGTCGGGCTCTGAGTCGGCGTCTGTGGCAGGAGCCTCCTCGACGGCAGCGCCAATGTCGGCGGGCTCCGACAAGCCCGGTGTGTCATCATCGTCGTCTCCGCAGCCGGCGACGACCAGCGCCGCAACGGCGACCGCGGCCAGCACCCGGAAGGTACCGCTAGTACCGCTAGCTGTCTGTCGCATGCCTTGTTCCCCCCTATGGTGGCGTTCGGCCGTTCGGCCGGCCAGGTTGGCCTATCGAATGATAGGGACACTATCAAATGATAGGGGACCTGTCCAGTGCCGTCCGGCGGCTTCGAATCCAGTACTGCCGGCCGCCCGGCAACAGAACCGATGGGAGGCAGGTCTCAAGGTGGCTGAGCGCACCAACATCCACACACGGGAGCAGATTCTCAGGGTGTCGTCACGCCTGTTCACCGAACGGGGATACCGAGCCACCTCCACCCGCGACATCGCCGACGGCGTCGGGATACGGCAACCATCGCTGTTCCACCACTTCTCGTCAAAGGCCGAGATCATGGCGGAGCTGCAGCAGGTCGAGTTCGAGCCCGCGGTACGGATCCTCGACGCCGCCCGGAGCCTGCCCGGCTCAGCATCGGCCCGCCTGTTCTGTGCCCTCTTCCTTGACTTTCGCCGACTGCTCCTGTTGCCGTACAACTTGGGCGCCACCACCACGGCCGAGGTGCTCAACGAGCCTGCCCTGGCCGATCA
>VXNG01000090.1 GCA_009840695.1 Acidimicrobiaceae bacterium | reverse complement strand
CGGCCCAGAGCCCGCCGAGCAACTGGACCATGGCCGCGGGCCGGCAGGCGCCGTCGCCCAACGGCAGCCCGCAGACCGCTCGGAGCTGCTGCTCGAACTGGCTCGCCGGGGCTGCCTCGATGGTGCAGTGGCCGCTGTTATGGGGGCGCGGCGCCATCTCGTTGACCACCAGGTCGGTGCCGACGACGAACATCTCCACGCACAGCACGCCGACCACGTCGAGGTGCTCGGCCAGCCGGGCCGCCAGCCGCTTGGCCTCTCCGGCGACCTCCGGCGGCACGTGGGCGGGGGTGACGGTCGTGTCGAGGATGCCGCCGACGTGCACGTTCTCCATCACGCCGTGGTCAGCCACGGCGCCGTCCACGCCTCGGGCCACCACCACCGACACCTCGCAGTCGAAGGGAACCTCCTGCTCCACGACCAGCCGTCGGGAGCCCATGTCCTCGAACAGCCTCTCCGGCTCGGGAGGCGGGTCCGGCGTCGTTCCCCGGCTCGGGATGCGGACCTGGCCCTTGCCGTCGTAGCCGTCGCGGGCCGTCTTGCAGATCAAGGGGCCGTTCAGCGCGGCCAGCGCCTCGGCCAGCTCGGTGGCACTGGCCGCCTCCCGGTAGCGCGCCACCGGCGCTCCCGCGGCGATGAGGGCTCGCTTCTCCAAACCGCGGTCTGAGGTGGCCGCCACCACCTGGCGCCCCGGCCGCACCGGCACCCCGGCGTCGGCCGCGGCGTCGGCCACACCCAGGCCCACGTTCTCGAACTCCCAGGTGATCACCTCGGCGCAGTCCACGAAGTGCTGCACAGCGTTGCTGTCGTCGAAGGCCGCCGCGATCTCGATGTCGGCGACCGAGCCGGCCGGAGTCCGCTCCCCGCCACCGGTGAGGACCGCGGTGCGGTAGCCGAACCGCTGGGCGACGTGGGCCAGCATCCGGCCGAGCTGCCCGCCGCCCACGATCCCCACCACCGACGGCGGGTGCAGCACGCTCACCGGATCGTCGCAGTCACGGCAGCCGCCCGCGCCTACTCGTCCAGTTCCGTGGCCCGGACCTGCTCGGCCCTGGCTGCCCGGTAGGCGACCAGCCGAGCCGCGAGGTCGGGGTCGTGCCGGGCCAGCATGGCCACCGCCAGCAGTCCGGCGTTGGCCGCTCCCGCCTCGCCGATGGCCATAGTGGCCACCGGCACCCCGGCCGGCATCTGCACGATCGAGAGCAGCGAGTCCATCCCCTTCAGGTGCCGGCTGGCCACCGGCACCCCGATCACGGGCACGATCGTGTGGGCTGCCAGCATCCCGGGAAGGTGGGCGGCCCCGCCCGCGCCCGCCACGATCACCTGCAGTCCCCGGCTGTCGGCGTCCCCCGCGTACTCAACGAGCAGGTCGGGCGTGCGGTGCGCCGACACGATCCTGCACTCGTGGGCCACGCCGAACTCGGCGAGCACCTCGGCGCAGCCACGCATTGTCGGCCAGTCCGACTGACTGCCCATGACCACGCCGACCAGCACCGCCGAGGCCGAGGAGTCCCCCGAACCCTGCTGCGCCCCGACCGTTGCCGCCGTCATCGCGTCGTCGCCGTCATCGCATGGCCGCCCTCAATCGCATCGCCCCCGGGTTCTGGTCCGACGCCATCGCCGGTGCCATCATCGCGTCCCGCCGCCGGTGGGGCGGGGATGGGCCCAGGCCCGCACCGCGGTCACGACCCTGTCCTCGGCGGGTCCGGGGGCCAGCTGCGGGGGCGCACCGGTCAGCACCTCGTAGGCCTGCCGGTAGACGGCGGCCGCCTGTTCGGCCCGCGCCTCGCTGAGCGGCTCGGGCGGGCCTTCGCCGTCGTAGCCGTCGGCGATGTAGGCCAGGCGCACGACCTCCTTGTCGAGGTTCTCGGGCTCCAGCCCAGCCTGCCGGCGGGACTGGAGCGTGGAGAGCCGCCAGAGCCTCGACGAGTCCGGGGTGTGGACCTCGTCGATCAACGTGAGCCGGCCGTCGGGGCCGGTACCGAACTCGTACTTGGTGTCGACCAGCAGAAGCCCTGCCGCCGCCGCGATGTGGCGGCCCCGCTCGAACAGCGCCAGCGCGGTTGTGCGTACCTCGTCCCAGCGGTCGGCGTCCACTAGGCCCTCCGAGACGACCTCGGCCTCGGTGAGGGGCCGGTCGTGGCCGGTGGCGGCCTTGGTGGTGGGGGTGATGACCAGGCCGGGCAGCGGGTCGTTCTTGGCCATCCCGTCGGGGAAGTCGATGCCGTAGATGTGCCGCTCGCCGGCGGAGTAGCGGGTCCACAGCGACGTGGACGTGGTGCCGGTGAGGCAGCCCCGCACCACTACCTCCACCGGCAGGGCCTCGCACTTGTCGACTATGGAGACGTTGGGATCGGGCACGGCCACGATCTGCGACGCCACGATGTCGCCGAGCTGCTCGAACCACCAGGCCGACAGCAGGTTGAGGACCTGGCCCCGCCCCGGGACCAGCCCCAGCACGTAGTCGAAGGCCGACAGGCGGTCGGTGGCCACCAGGGCCAGACGCGGCCCGAGGTCGATGACGTCGCGCACCTTGCCCCGGTACAGGGGTCCCAGCCCGGCCGAGGCCGCGTCGGAGAGGCCCCCGAACGGAACAGGCAGCCCATGACGCCCGTTCGGGCACTCACCGCTGCCAGTTCCGGTGGGGGGACGGGTGGCGGGGGCGGCGATCATCGGGCGGCGGCCACCAGAGCCTTGAACACGGCCGATCCCTTGGAGCCCGCCGGTCCGGACGGCCGCTGCCAGTCGACGATGTGGTCCTCGGGATGGGGCATCAGGCCCACGACCGCGCCGGTGGCGTCGCACAGCCCGGCGATGTCGTGATCCGATCCGTTGGGGTTGGCCGGATAGATCCCGGCCGCGGGGTCGATCCCGTTGCCTCCCGCCGATCCCGACGCCAGGTAGCGGAAGGCGATCCTCCCGGCCTTCTCGAGAGCCAACACGGTCTCGGGGTCGCGAACTGCGAAGCGGCCCTCGCCGTGGGCCACGGGGCAGCGGATGACCGAACCCTGCAATGGTTCGAGCCAGCTCGACCGGCAGCCCAGCTCCACGCTGAGCGTCACCCAGCGGCACTCGAAGCGTCCGCTGGCGTTGGCGGCCAGAGTGAGTCCTCGGGACTCGGGGCCGCTCAGCAGCCCCGACTTGACGAGAGCCTGGAATCCGTTGCAGATGCCGAGGATCGGCCGGCCCGACCGGACCGCGCCGGCCAGCTCGTCGCCCAGCCAGGCTCGCAACTCCAACGCGAGGCGGCCGCCGGCCCCCAGCGCGTCGCCGTAAGAGAAGCCGCCCGGAAGCAGCACCGCGCCGTACTCGGAGAGCGCCCCGGGCCGCGCGATCAGCTGGTCCACGGCCACGATGCGGGGGTCGCCGCCCGCGGCTTGCACCGCCACCGCCGCCTCGGCGTCGCGGTTGGTGCCCGGAGCGTGCAGGATCAGCACCGGGGGCTGCATCACGGTCCCTGCGGGCCGCACCCGAAGGCCCGCCTCGCGGCTTCGACGGTGATGGTCACGTCGGTGGGCCTGCCGGTGCCGTCGGCTGCGGTCCAGCTGTTGGCCGCTTCGTCGACTCGGATCTCGATACGGCTGTTGCCGGTCACCGTGCCGATGCGCCGTCCGAGGTCGCCCAGCGTGGCCGCCACCACAGCCCGCTCGGTGGCCGGCGACTCGAGCAGCAACCGGCTCGGCGCCTCGTTGAACAGCGTCGAGACCGGCCCGGAGGCCGGCTCGCGGCCATTGGCGGCGGCTTCTGCGCCGGCGACATCGCACGGGATAGTCGCCCGCAAGCCCAGACCTCCACCGATGGCCATCTCGGCCAGGGCTGCCGCCACACCGCCGTCGCTCACATCATGGGCCGCGCTCACATGCCCGCCGGCGATCAGCGTGTGCACGGCTCGGTACCGGCTCAGCGGATCGTCGACGGGCGCAGGCACGCGGTTGTCGCCGATGCCGAGCATCTCTGCGGCCAGCGACCCGCCGAGGCGGGGCGAGCCCCGGCCCACCAGCCACAGGTCGCGGCCCGCGCCGCCGAGGGCGCTGGTGACGGCCCGGTTCAGGTCGGCGACCACGCCGACGGCCGAGATCAGCAGCGTGCCGGTCACGGCCACGCCCTCGAACTCGTTGTAGAGGCTGTCCTTGCCCGAGACGAAGGGCGCCCGGTAGCGGCGGGAGCCCTCGGTGCAGCCCTGCACGGCCCGCACCAGCGATCCGAGCCGGTCGGGAAGGCCGGGGTCTCCCCAGCAGAAGTTGTCGAGCAGCGCCACCCGGCCGGGGTCGGCGCCCACGGCCACCAGATTGCGGAAGGCCTCGTCGATGGCGTGCAGAGCCATGGCCCAGGGATCGAGAGCGGTCAGCCGGGGAGCGATGCCGACTGCGAGGGCCACCGCCATGTCGTGTGACCAGGTGCCCAGGGGCTTGAGCACCGCAGCGTCGCCCGGGCCGTCGGCACCTGGCCCCACCAGGGGGCGGACCACCGTGCCGCCCCGGACCTCGTGGTCGTAGGTGCGCACGATCGGCTCCCGCGAGCACACGTTGGGATGCGACAGCAGCCCGAGCAGCAACTCCGCCGGGTCGATCCCGTCGAGCGCGCCCGGACTGCCGGCCGACACCGCGGGGTCGCGGTGGGTGGCGACCAACCTCCGCCGGGGCAGGCCGTCGTGCAGCAGCGACATGGGCAGGTCGATCACCTCGAGGTGGCCGTGGCGGACCACCAGCCGCCGGTCGGAGCTGAACGAGCCGATGTCGCTCATCTCCACGCCCCACTCGTCGCACAGCCGCTGAAGGCGCTGAACGTTGGGTCCGGGCACGGCTAGGACCATCCGCTCCTGGGCCTCCGACACCCAGATCTCCCAGGGCTGCAGGCCCGGGTACTTCAGCGGCGCGGCGGCCAGGTCGACCACGGCGCCGAGACCGGCTCCCATCTCGCCCACCGCGGAGGACAGCCCTCCTGCGCCGCAGTCGGTGATGGCGTTGTACAGGCCGAGGTCCCGGGCCCGCTCCACCACCTCGATGCAGCCCTTCTCGGTGATCGGGTCGCCGATCTGCACGGCCGACCCGGCCCGCTCCGAGACGGCGGCGTCCAGGCCGGCCGATGAGAAGGTGGCGCCGTGGATGCCGTCGCGGCCGGTCCGGCCGCCGATCACCACGATCCGGTCGCCCGGGCGGGGCTCGGTGGGGTGCGAGCCCGACGGCAGCAGGCCCACCGCCCCGCAGAACACCAGCGGGTTGGCCACGTAGCCGCGGTCGTAGATCACCGCCCCGTTGACGGTGGGCAGGCCGAGCTTGTTGCCGTAGTCGCCGATGCCGGCCACCACCCCGTCGCGGATCCGGCGGGGGTGCAGCACCCCGGCGGGCAGGTCATCGTCGTCGAGGTCGGCGGGCCCGAAGCACAGCACGTCGGTGCAGGCGATGGGCCGGGCCGAGACTCCCAGGATGTCCCGCACCACGCCGCCCACGCCGGTGTTGGCCCCGCCGAAGGGCTCCAGAGCGGAGGGATGGTTGTGGGTCTCGACCTTGACGGCCAGGTCGAGACGGTCATCGAAGGCGATGATCCCGGCGTTGTCGACGAACACCGACCTCAGCCAGGCGACGTCCAGCTCGTCGGTGGCCCGGCGCAGGGCGGCCAGCAGGCCGTCGTGGTCGGAGATCTCGGCCTGGCCGCCGGCGCGGGTGTGGGTGAGCCGGATGCGAGCCTTGAACGTCTTGTGGGCGCAGTGCTCGGACCAGGTCTGGGCCAGGGTCTCAAGTTCGGCGTCGGTGGGGTCGCGGCCCATCGAGGCGAAGTGAGCCTGGACGGCTCGCATCTCGTCGCTGTCGAGGGACAGCAGCCGGCGCCGGCTGAGGTCGGCCAGCTCGGCGTCGCTCAGGCCGGCCAGCCGGACCGCGGTGACGGCCAGCCCGGCTGAAGCCACGGGCGAGAAGGTGGGTGCCAGCTCGCCGCGGCTGCTGCGCTCGATGGTCGGGTTGGCCAGCAGCCGGCGGGTCAGCACCGCCACGTCGGCGTCGTCGAGGTCGCCGCTCAGCTCGTAGCGGCGGGCGGTCGCCGCTCTCAACGGTCCGAGGCCCAGGGTGGCGGCGGCCCGTTCCAGTTCCCGGGCGGCCGGGTCGGTGACGCCCGCGACCGGAGCCACCTCCACCACATGTGGCGCGGCGACCGGCGGGCCGACCACTGCGTGGTCGGTCACGGGGTCGACCAGCACCTCGCGGCACAGCCGCTCGATGTCGTCAGGGGTGAGGTGCCCGTAGAGGTGGTACACCGTCCAGCGACGGCAGCCGCGCAGCCCGACCACGCCCAGTTCGGCGGCCGCGGCCACAATCCGCGCCTCGTCGGGATGACCGGCGGTGCCCACCTGGATGCGGGTGGTGGCGCTCCCTGCCGGTCCGTCCCCGATGGCGGCCTTGAGAGCAGCGCCACCAGCAGTCGTTGTCACGATGGCGGCATGATAGGCACACCGGTCCAACCGACCGGGTCACCCCTCCTGACCTAGTGATTCCTAGAATTTCGGGACCGCAACGATCCTTCATGGTGCTCGACGATGTCCGAGCGCCCCGGAGTGTCTCCGGCGGGGCCGTATCGTTCGGTTGGTGCTCCTGAACTACTACGCGATAGCGGCCGCCGTCGTTGTCGGCACGGTGTCGGGCATCGCTTCGGTGGTGTGGATCCGGGGGCGGGTCCACGCCGGGCTGGTGGCCGTTCGGGGCGCCGCCACCGGGGTCGTTGGGTCGCTCGTCTTCAGCGCCGGAGCGCTCGGCATCACCGGGCTCGACGGGTTCACCGTCATCCATGTCGTCTACTTGGTGCTCACCATCGGCGTCCCGCTGGCCGGCGTGATCGTGCTGATGCTGGCCCGAGAGCGCCCCGGCGCCATCACGGTCCTCTGTATTGCGGCGCTGCTGGCGGTCCCGGTCGGCGTCTATGCCACTCACATCGAGCCGTTCTGGCTGAGGACGGACTCCGTGGAGCTGACCGTCGACGGCGTCGACGAGCCGATTCGTGTCGGCGTGCTGGCCGACCTCCAGACCACCGAGATCGGGTCGTACGAGAATGAGGCGGTCGACCGCCTGATCGCGTCGGTGCCGGACATGGTTCTCATTCCGGGAGACCTCTACCAGTTCGATGACGACGTCTTCGACGAGCGGGCGCAGCAATTCTCCGAGGTGATCCAGCGACTGGTGGATGCAGTGCCGGCCGTCTATCTGGTGAGCGGCAACACCGACACGGTGGCAGGCCTTCTGGCCATCACTGAGGGAACCGGCGCCAGGGTGCTCGACAACGAGGTCGAGACGCTGTCGGTCAACGGCACCGTCGTGAGCGTCGGCGGGACGACGCTGTTCAGCGACGAGCGGGCGGCTCGACGGGTTGTTGACCAGCTCGCCGACGACGATCAAGCCGACGTGCGCATCCTCCTCGCCCACAAGCCCGACGCGATCGATCTGCTCGACGGACGGTCCGTCGACCTGCTGGTCTCGGGCCACACCCACGGCGGGCAGGTGTCGCTGCCGTTCCTCGGTCCTCCCCTGACGCTCTCGGATGTGCCGAGACATGTGGCAGCCGGCGGGCTGCACGAGCTCGACGGGACGGCCGTCTACGTCTCGACCGGGGTGGGGCGCGAGCGGGACAACGCCCCCCAGCTTCGATTCGGCGTGAGGCCATCGATCGGGATCATCGACCTGGTGGGGGATGGCTAGATGGCGGCAGCTAGAGATTGGCAGCGGAGAGTGCCCGAATGGGACTCGACCGCTGCCAATTCGGGTGAGGGTTCGAGACGGCTCAGGAACTGGCAGCCCAGGAGGCCGTATTGGGCGCTGTGGGCTGCCAATTCGGGCCAGGGTCAGTCCGCAGGGTTGGCCCAGCGGCGGATCCAGGCGTGCATGGCGATTCCGGCGGCCACGCCGGCGTTGATGGAACGGGTGGAGCCGAACTGGGCCACCGAGACCACCTGCACGGCCGCGGCTCTCGCCGCGTCCGACAGGCCCGGGCCCTCCTGGCCGAACAGCAGCACGCACCGCTCGGGCAGCTCGGCGGTCTCCAGCGGCACGGCGCCGGGCAGGTTGTCGACACCCACCACCGGCAGCCCCTCCCCTGAGGCCCAGGCGGCCAGCTCCTCCACCGTGGCGTGGTGGCGGACGTGCTGGTACACGTCGGTCATCATCGCCCCGCGCCGGTTCCAGCGCCTCCGTCCCACGATGTGAACCTCGGCGGCTGCGAAGGCGTTGGCCGTGCGCACCACCGTGCCGATGTTGCGGTCGTGCTCCCAGTTCTCGATGGCCACATGGAACGGGTGCCGACGGGCGTCCAGGTCGGCCTTGATGGCATCCACGCTCCAGTAGCGGTACCGGTCGACCACATTGCGCCGGTCGCCGCCGGCGAGCAGTTCGGGATCAAGGTGGTCGCCGGGGGGCCACGGCTCGGGGTGGGGGCCGACACCGACCGTCTCACTCACGCTGCCCAAGGTACAAGCACCCCTCCGGTGCATCCGGTCCATCTAGTCT
>VXNG01000179.1 GCA_009840695.1 Acidimicrobiaceae bacterium | reverse complement strand
CCCTGCTGGAGAGCTACGAAGTGCGGGTCGAGCCGGTGGTTCGCGACGACGCCGAGTGGGCCGCTCGTCGCTGGCGGCCCGGCGAGGATCTCTCGCTCGCTGATCGACTGTGCCTGGCGCTGGGCGAGCGCCTCGATGCAGAGATCTTCACCGCCGACAGGTCCTGGGGCCGCTCGGGCCGGATCGTCCAGATCCGCTGACACGTCTCCGGCCGCCCGGCGAATTGGCAGCGGTGGAGGCCGTTTTGGGCGTTGCTGGCTGCCCCAGTTCGCGGCGGGCCTGGACGTGGCGGGCATACAGTGGCGAGGATGCCCCCCGGTACGGACTCGGACGCGCGGTACCGCGAGCGGTCTATGTGGCTCGACATCTTCCCGGGCTTGCTCGACCCCCGCCCGGCGCTGGACGGCGATCGCGACGCCGACGTGGCCATCGTCGGCGGCGGGTACACAGGGCTATGGACCGCCTACTACCTGCTCGGCCTCGATCCGACGCTCCGGGTGACGGTGATCGAGCGGGACATATGCGGCTTCGGCGCCTCAGGGCGCAATGGCGGCTGGGCGGTCGGAGAGCTGGCCGCCGGCATCGAGAGGTACGCGGCCCTCGCCGACCTGCCTGCGTCGCTGCGACTCGTCCGGGCCATCTTCGACAGCGTCGACGAGATCGGCCGGGTGGCCGGAGCCGAGGGTATCGACTGCGGCTATCACAAGGGCGGGGTGATCCGGTTCGCTCGCAACCGCCCCCAGGCAGAACGCCAGGCCGCCGAGATAGACCATCACCACGGACTGGGGCTCACGGAGGATGAGGTCCGGCTGCTCACTGCGGACGAGGCCCGCAGCTACGCCAACGCCACCGGAGTGCTCAGCGGCATCTTCTACGCCCCCTGCGCGGCGATCAACCCGGCCCGGCTGGTGCGAGGCCTCGCCGAGGCGGTGGAGCGGCGGGGCGCGACGATCGTCGAGCGGACTGCTGCGGTCGCCATCGAGCCGGGCCGGGTGCTGACCGACCGCGGCACGGTGCGAGCGGAGGTGGTGGTGCGGGCCACCGAGGCCTACACGCGGGACCTGCGGGGCCGCAGGCGCCAGTTGTTGCCGATCTACTCGCTGATGATCGGCACCGAACCGCTGCCGCGATCGGTGTTCGACGAGATCGGCCTGGCCGACCGGCCCACTTTCGCCGACGACCGCTACATGGTGATCTACGGCCAGCGCACCGCGGATGACCGCATCGCCTTCGGCGGCCGGGGAGTGCCCTACCTGTACGGATCACGGATCAGCCCGTCGGTGGAGCGCCACCACCGTTCCCACGATCGGATCCACCGCACGCTGGTGGAGCTGTTCCCTGCGCTGGCCGGAGCGCGGATCACCCACCGCTGGGGCGGTGTGCTCGGTGTGCCCCGCAACTGGACCCCGTTCGTGCACTTCGACCGGGCCGCGGGCACCGCCGGCGCGGGCGGGTACGTGGGGGAGGGGGTTGCGCCGTCGAACCTGGCCGGGCGCACCCTGGCCGACCTGATCACCGGAGCCGACTCCGAACGGATCGACCTGCCGTGGGTCGGCGTGCGCCACCGCCGCTGGGAGCCCGAGCCGCTGCGCTGGCTGGGGGTGCGGGGCAGCCGCTGGCTGCTGGCCGGCGCCGACATCTACGAAAACCGCACCAACCGGGAAGCCAGAACCGCAGTCGCCCTAGCCAGAAGGATCCGCAACGACTGATCCCTTACTGCTGGCTCGAACCCCTAGCAGGAACACGATTACGACTCGGTCGCCGTAGGACCGAATCGCCCGCCGGCGGTGGAGATGCCCCAGCACTCGACGGTGTTGTCGGGGCGCAGCCCGCAGGTGTGGAAGGTGCCGGCTGCGATGGCAGTGAACTGCCCATCGGGCGGGTCGCCCTGGCCGAAATTGTTCCGGCCCCAGCATTCGACGGTGCCGTCGGGTCGCAGCCCGCAGGTGTCGTAGGTGTTGGCGGAGATGGCGGTGAACTGCCCGCCCGGGGCATCGGTCTGGCGATGGGCATTCCAGCCCCAGCATTCGACGGTGCCGTCGGCTCTGAGTCCGCACGAGTGGATCCAGCCAACTGCGACTGCGGTGAACCGGCCGTCCGGGGCATCGGTCTGGCGATCGGCATTCCAGCCCCAGCATTCGACGGTTCTGTCGACCCTTAGCCCGCAGGAGTGGTGGCCTCCGGTGGCGATGGCGGTGAACTGCCCGTCTGGTGCATCGGTTTGGCCGGAGCTGCTGGTGGCTCCCCAGCATTCGACCGTGTGGTCGGTTCGGAGCCCGCAGGTGTGGGAGCGGCCGGCAGAGATGGCGGTGAACTGCCCGTCGGGCGGGTCCTGTGCAATGAATACGTCACCGAATACGTCACCGCCCCAGCAGTCGACGGTGTTGTCAGCTCGCAACCCGCAGCTGTGGCTGGAGCCACTGGAGATATCGGTGAATCGACCGTCCGGGCGGTACTTGTCCGCGCCCGCGCCCCAGCATTCGACGGTGTTGTCGGGGCGCAGCCCGCAGCTGAACAAGTCGCCGGCTGTGATGGCAGTGAAGTCTCCGCTCGGCGGGTTGGTCTGGCCGTGGTCGTCGTAGCCCCAGCACTTGAGTGCTCCGTCGGCCAACAGGCCGCAGGTGTGGCGCGATCCGGCAGTCACGGCGACGAATCCTTTACCGGGCGCCGGATGGGTGGCGTTGTCCATGCGTCCCCAGCAGATGATGGCGCTGTCGGTTCGCAGCCCGCAGTTGTGGAACTCGCCGGCTGTGATGGCCGCGAAGTCTCCATCCGGCGGATCGGCTTGCTCGTAGGTGTCGCCCCAGCAGTCGATGGTGCGGTCTGTCCTGAGTCCGCAGCTGTGGTGGAAACCGGCCGCCACGGAGACGAACTGCCCGTCCAGAGAGTCCGTCTGGCCGTGGCTGTTGGAGCCCCAGCATGCGACGGTTCCGTCGGTACGCACCCCGCAGCTGTGGTCTCGGCGGGCTGTGATTCGGGTGAACCGCCCGCTTGGCGGGCTGACCTGGCCGAGGTCGTTGTCGCCCCAGCAGTCGATGGCGCCGTCGGCGCGTACGCCGCAAGTGTGCCGGCTACCGCCTGCGACGGCGATGTACCGGCCCTCGGGCGGGTATGGGCGACTGCCCCAGCAAGCGAGGGTGCCGTCGGCCCGCAATCCGCAGGCGTGGGCACCGCCTGCCGCGACGGCAGTGAACTCGCCGTCGGGCACGGCGGTTTGACCGTATGATCTGCTCCCCCAGCATTCGACCGTGCGGTCGGGTCGCAGCCCGCAGGTGAAGTCGCCGCCCCCGGCTATAACGCCGCCGCCGTCCATCGGCGGGTTCAGAGGGGCTGGTGGCTCCGGTCGATCTGCCCGTTCGGGTTGCGGTTCCGGGCCGAACTCGCCGGGCGGAACCCGCGCCCCCCAGCAAGCGACGGTGCGGTCGGCGCGCACGCCGCAGGCGTGGTAGGAGCTGGTGTCGACTGAGATGAACTCGCCCGGCGGCGCGTCGGCCTGCCCGAAGTCGTTGCTGCCCCAGCAGACGACCGTGCCCTCAGCACGAAGCCCGCAGGTGCTCGATCCCGCCACGGTGATGGCGGTGAACGATCCGCTGGGAGCATTCATCTGCCCGTATTGATTCCCACGCCAGCAAACTGCGGTGCCGTCAGCGCGGAGTCCACAGGCATGGGAGAAACCCACTGCCACAGAGGTGAACAAGCCCTCGGGGACTGCGCCGTCGGGCGAGCCGGTCTCGCTCCAGCACATGACAGTTCCATTCACACCGATTCCGCAGAGGTGCAGCCCTCCCAGAGCGATCGTAGTGAACCGGATGTCGGACGGCTCCAGATCGTGGATCGCGGCTCCCCAACACACCAGCGTGCTGTCGGTTCGCAGCCCGCAGGCCCATCTCTCGCCCACCACTATCTCGGTGAAGGCGTCGTCAGGCGGCCCCTCTGAGTCCCTGAGGCCCCAACATACGACGCTGGCATCGGCCCGCAGCCCGCATGCCTCGTCTGGGCCGACGGCGATGGCACTGAACTCCCCGGCGGGTGCATCCGTTCGCCCGTCCTCGTTGCGACCCCAGCAGGCGATGGCACCGTCCACAGTGAGCGCGCAGCTGTGGTCCCGGCCGACGGAGACCGAAGTGAATCGTCCCGCGGGAGCGTCGGCCTGGCCGAAAGTGTTGCTGCCCCAGCAGGCCAGTGTGTTGTCCGCCCGCAAACCGCAGTTGTGGAACGGGCCCGTGGACACCGACAAGAACCTGCCCTCCGGAGACTCGGCCTGCTTCTCGTACGGGCCGCCCCAGCAGACAGCAGTCTTGTCGATGCGCAGTCCGCAGCTGTGCGTCCTGCCTGCCGTGACGGCAACGAACAACCCTGGAGGAGCATCAGTTCGGCCGCCGTCGCCGCTGCCCCAGCACACGATGGAACGGTCGGTTCGCAGCCCGCATGTGTGCGAGGGGCCTGCGTTCACGGCAAGGAACTCTCCCTCGGGAGCGTCGGTCTCACCGAATCGGTTGCTTCCCCAGCAGCGCACGGTCCGATCAGTGCGCAACGCGCATGTATGGCTCCATCCGGCGGTCGCCGCAGTGAAGGCCATGTTTGGGGCCTCGGTACTGCCATCCCAATTGGTCCCCCAGCACTGCGGCACACCGTCGTTTCGCAGCCCGCACACATGGCTTCCTCCGACCGTGACGGCAATGAACTCTCCCACGGCCACCCCCGAGAAGTCTGCGCCGCTGCAGACGATGGCACGGTCCACCCGCAGCCCGCACGTCTGGTGGCCGGCGGCCGACACAGCCATGAACTGCCCATCCGAGCTCGAGAGAGTGTTGGCGAAGACGTCGCCGCCCCAACACTCGATTCTCTGGTCAGCCCGGATCCCGCACGAGTGGGTACCGCCGGTCGTGACGGCTGTGAATTCGCCCGGCGGCGGGCTTGCCTGGCCATAGTCGTTGCTGCCCCAACATTCGACGGTGCCGTCGGCGCGCAGCGCGCAGGTGTGGGACGGGCCGGCCGAGATCACCTCGGCTGCGGGCGATGACACGCTTGCCTCGGGCGCCGGACCCGAACCATTCCCATCGACGACGAGGCTGCCCCAGCATTCAACGGCGCCGTCGGCGCGCAGCGCGCAGGTGTGGTCTTCGCCGGCAGTGACCGCCGTGAACCGCCCGTCAGGCGCCCGTGCCTGCCCCCTGTCATTGCGACCCCAGCATTCGATGGCGCCTCCCGGTCGCAACCCGCAGGTGTGGTCGCCGCCGGCATCAATGTCGGTGAAGAGGCCCGCGGGAACGTCCCCCTGCCCATGCGGGAAGGTCCCTATCCCCGAACAGTTGACCGTCTTGCCGCCAGTGAACTTTAAGTCGTCGCCGGCCAATAGCCTGACGACGCAGACATGCATGTTTCCGGCGGTCAAGCTGGCGTGGGGTCCGCCCGCGTGCCCGCTGCCGTAGGGTCCCCAGCACACCAGGGAAGCGTCGTCCTTCAGGGCGCAGGTCTCGACGCCGCCGGCGGCTACCGAGAGGAACCGTCCGAAGGGTCGATAGCTGGACCCGATGAAGTGCTCGCCCCAGCAGTCGACCAGGTGGCTGGCTCGGATTCCGCAGGAGTAGGAGGGGGCCACGCTGAGCGATCTGAACTCTCCCCGGGGCGGATCGGCCTGGCCCTTGTCATTGCGGCCCCAGCATGCGACCGTGTTGTCGGCGCGCAGCCCGCAGGTCGTCTCGCCGCCCGCGCTCAAGTGGATGAATGTCCCGCCGGGCGGATCGGATTGCCCGTGGTCGTTGCGGCCCCAGCAGCCGACGGTGTTGTCGGCGCGCAGCCCGCACGTGTGCCCGCGGCCGGCCGAGACCGCCAGCCAGGCGCCTGCCGCTGGCTCCGCAAACTCGTTCTCAGCGGCCTCCGGGTCGGGGGCAGCCAGACCGCCGGGTCCGAAGGGACCGTCGGGATACGAGCCGACCGGGGCGATCAGCCTGGGCTCCGCACCAGGATCATCGTTCGTTCCACGGGTGGCGGGCGGGCGCGGCCCTCCCGCCGAGGCGGAGTCACGGTCGGCGTGTCGGTTCCCTCCAGTACTGGGGTCGAGAACCTGTACCGGCGTCAGGGCGGTGCCTGCCGGTGAGTTCTGGGCAGATGTCGCCGCGGCGGATGCTGCACTGCAGGCCGAGGCGAGAAGAGCCAGCGATGCGAGCCACGCTCGAACTGGGCCGACAGTCTTCATCGGAGTTCCGTGTTGTCGTACGGGTAGTGAAGTACCACCGTGACGATAGTGCCGTCATGTGGCGTGGGCTCGGCGCGGGCATAATCTGGCGCATGACCACAAACGCTGAACTGGCCGAGCGGTACGGGGCGGTGCTGCCCAGCTTCCTGCACCTGCTCTACGACGACCCGATCTCCATTGACCGGGGCGAGGGCAGCTACGTCTGGGATGTCGAGGGCAACCGCTACCTCGACTTCTTCGGCGGTGTGCTCACCACCATGATCGGCCACGCGGAGCCCAGCGTGGTGGCCGCCGTTCAACAGCAGGCCGCCAAGGTGATGCACACCTCCACGCTGTATCTGAGCGAGCCCATGATCGCCTTCGCCGAGGATGTGGCCCGGGTGTCGGGGATCGACGACGCCCGGGTGTTCTTCCTGCCGTCGGGGAGCGAGGCCAACGACGCCGCCCTGCTGCTGGCCACCGCCTACCGGGGCTCCAACCAGATCCTGGCCATGCGCAACAGCTACCACGGGCGGACGTTCTCGGCCCAGGCCATCACCGCCCAGCGCAGCTGGTCGTCCACTAGCCACACGGGTCTCAACGTCACCTACGTGCACGGCGGGTACCGGCTGCGCAGCCCGTTCCGGCACCTCGATGACGGCGCCTACACCGCGGCCTGCGTTGACGACCTAGTGCAGCTCATCGACATGACCACCGCCGGCGATGTGGCCGCCATGATCGCGGAGCCCATCCAGGGCGTCGGCGGGTTCACCGTGCCCCCCGACGGCTTCTTCGGGGCCATGGGAAAGGTGCTGTCGTCCCACGACATCCTGTTCATCTCCGACGAGGTGCAGACCGGCTGGGGCCGCACCGGCGAGCACTTCTGGGGCTACGAGGCCCACGGGATCGTGCCCGACATGCTCACCTTCGCCAAAGGGGTCGGCAACGGCATCACCCTGGCCGGCGTGGTGGCCCGGGCCGAGATATTCGACGCCATCAAGGCCCTGCAGTTCTCCACCTTCGGAGGCAACCCGCTGTCGGCCGCGGCCGGCCGGGCCACCCTGCGCCGGGTGCTGGAGGACGACCTTCAGGGCAACGCCCGGGCCATGGGCCGCCGGCTGGTCGATGCCCTGGCCCCGGCAGTGGAGCGGTACGACTGGGTGGCCGAGCTGCGGGGCCGGGGCCTCATGCAGGCCGTGGAGTTCGTGCATCCCGGCTCCATCGAGCCCGACGCGGCCCGAGCCACGGCTGTGCTCGAGGGGTGCGGGGAGCGGGGGCTGCTGGTCGGCAAGGGCGGCCTCTACGGCAACGTGGTCCGGGTGACTCCAATGCTGAACGTCACTGCGGCCGAGATCGACGAGGGCGCCGATGCCCTGGTGGGGGCACTGGCCGCGGCCGACGCCTGAGCATCGTCGGCGGTTCACTGCCCGGTTGCCCGCTTCTGAGGTTTCCCGCTCGATGCTCACGATCACGCTGCTGGGGACGGGGGGTCCTGTGCCCGACCCCCATCGGGCCGGGCCGGCGACGCTGATCGCGGGCGGGTCCGAGCAGTACCTGGTGGACGCGGGGCGGGGCGTGCTGATGCGCCTAGCCGCGGCCGGCAGCGGCGCCGCGCAGCTGCGGGCCGTGTTGCTGACCCATCTTCACAGCGACCACATCACCGACCTCAACGACGTGATCACCACCCGATGGATCACGACGTTCGAACCGAGCCCGCTGACTATCGTCGGCCCGGCCGGGACGCGGCGGGTGGTGGCCGGCATCGGGGAGTCGCTCGGCCCCGACATCGGCTACCGCATCGCTCACCACGACGACCTTGGCTACCCGCCGCCAGTGGAGGTGATCGAGGCCACCGAGGGCGAGATCTACCTGGGCGGGGACGTGCGCATCTCCTGCACTCCGACCGACCACAGACCGGTGGAGCCCACCGTGGCCTTCCGCTTCGACTACGGAGGCTCGTCGGTCGTGGCCGCGGGCGACACCGTGCCCTGTGCCGGCCTCGACCGGCTCTGCGGGGGCGCCGAGGCACTGGTCCATACCGTCATCCGCAAGGAAGTCGTGTCCACGATCCCAATCCCGAGGGTTCTCGACACTCTCGACTACCACTCGTCGCCGGCTGAGGCCGCTCAGACCGCGGCCCGGGCCGGCATGAGGACACTGGTGCTGACCCACTACTTCCCGCCCCCGGCGGACGGAGACGACGACGCCTACCGGGCCCTGGCCGCCGAGCACTTCGACGGCACGATCGAGGTCGGCGGCGACCTTCACCGGGTCGAGGTCCGACCATGAGTACCTGCACGAGAACCTGCACCGAAAGGGGAGCCCCATGACCGGAGGGCCCGTTCCCAT
>VXNG01000205.1 GCA_009840695.1 Acidimicrobiaceae bacterium | reverse complement strand
GCGCCATCCCGCTGGGGATGATCGTCACCTTGTGGAGCGGGTCGGCCGTCGGGAGGACGGCGGCGCAAACCGCGTGGCCCGCCTCGTGATAGGCGATGGCCTCCTTCTCGTCATCGGTCAGGGCCAGCGACTCGCGCTTCTGGCCCATGATCACCCGGTCGCGGGCCATCTCGACGTGCCGGGCCGCGATCTCCTCGTCGCCCTCGCGGACCGCGTACAGAGCGGCCTCGTTGATCAGGTTGGACAGGTCGGCACCGCTCATCCCCGGCGTTCCTCGGGCCACCACATTGAGGTCCAGGTCATCGGCCGTTCGCTTGCCCTTGACGTGGACCTCGAGGATGGCGTGACGGTCCGACAGCTCCGGCAGCGGCACAACGACCTGACGGTCGAACCGTCCAGGCCGCAGCAGGGCGGGGTCGAGGATGTCGGGCCGGTTGGTGGCGGCCATCATGACAATCCCCTCGGACCCCTCGAAACCGTCCATCTCCGAGAGCATCTGATTGAGTGTCTGCTCGCGCTCGTCGTGGCCTCCACCAAGGCCCGCGCCGCGCTTGCGGCCGATCGAGTCGACCTCGTCGATGAAGATGATGGCCTTGCCCATCTTGCGGGCCGACTGGAACAGGTCGCGGACCCGGCTGGCGCCGACTCCCACGAACATCTCCATGAAATCCGAGCCCGTCACCGACAGGAACGGCACGCCAGCCTCGCCCGCCACCGCCTTGGCGATCAGTGTCTTGCCCGTGCCCGGGGGGCCCACCAGCAGCACGCCCTTCGGCACCCGGGCCCCGATCTCCGCGAAACGCTCCGGCGTCTTGAGGAAGTCGACGATCTCGGTGATCTCCTGCTTCACGCCCTCGTAGCCGGCTACATCATCGAAGGTCGTGCCGGGTCGCTCAGTGGTGTAGGTCTTGGCCTTGCTCCGGCCGATCGACATGATGCTGCCCATCTGACCCTGAGCCCGGCGTTGCATCCACCAGAAGAAAAGTATGAGCAGCCCGATAGGCAGCAGGAGAGGCAGTATCGACAGGAAGAAGTTCGTCTCGGGGGTCTCGTAGCGGAACTCCGGGACATGCTCGTTGATCAGCGCGGTGTCGGCATCGGGTAGCGGCAGCGGGCCGTTGGAGGCGTACTCGGTGCCGTCGACGGCCGTTGCCTTGATGCTCCCGCTGTTGTTGTTGTACGTGCCTTGAACGATCCCGCCCTCGGTTACCCGATCGAGGAAGTCGGGGTAGGAGATCTCGTTGCCCGAATCGCTGGGGAGCATGGTGGTGGCCAGGAAGATGGCGATGATCGCGCCGATCATCAGCCATACCACCAGGCGCGAACGACGCTGCGACTCCGGCGAGGGCCGCAACGGCGGCCGGGACCGCTTGCCGTCGTGAGGGGGCGGCGGCGGGGGCGGCGGCGTGCTGTCTGCCACGATGTTCAGGCTAGTCGCGGGGTTGTCCGATCCGGCTGCGGCCTATTGGTCGGGGTGAGCTAGGAGTGTCGGGTCGCAGAACGGCCAGCCGTGACGGTCGAGCATGAACTCGTCGAGGGCTGCTCGGTGGTTCGGGCCTCCCTGCCACCACTCCGGGTCCGGGAATATCTGCGTGTATGCGTCGATCAGGCTGCAGCGGCGAGCGTTGCCCCGCTCGGTCGGGTCAACGCTCAAGGCGGCCGCGGAGATCTCGTTGACGAGGGTCGACACCGGTGTTGCGCGGTCGATGTGGGCCATCCGGGCGTTGGTCAGCAAGGTGAGAGCCACGCCGATTCCCACGATCGCCGCGGCTGTTTGCCACGTCACGCGTCGAATCCGGCTATCGGACCGCCGCGGGGAATGACCCGCGGGGGCGTCCGACCGGTGGACCCGGGAGGCTGACGCTCCGGCGGCGGCCACGACCGACGCGATCATGAACGACCAGCCTGTTTGGACCAGCACCGACTCGCGCCATGCCTCTCCGATCTGTGGCTCCCACCATCGAAGCCAGGCGGACGGGCTCACGAGCAGCGCTCCCAGCAGGGTCGCCGCGGCCCCGAACGCGCCGAGACTTGCAGCAGGCCTCAAAGAGCCGGTGAACCCCAGCTCCGCATCAGCCAGCCGTGCGGCCCTCCTCGCGCTCCGGACCGTCACCAGAATCGTCGCGGCCAGCAGCGCCGCGATCAGTGAATTGGCCGCGAAGTCTGACAAACCGTAGGTCACCTCGTCAGCGCGGACGGCGCCCGGATCCACGCCGGCCGGTATGGACGGCCACGGCGGCGTGCGAAGATCGGCGTAGCGCACCAGTTCCGACACGTGGTGCCATCCAGCTGGAGGTGCGCCGCTCAGCGCCCTTTCGGCCGCCATCTCGACCATCTCGCGGGACGCGTCGATTTCTGAAGCGGCATAGCAGTCGTTCCGGCTGCACCGGTCGGCGATGATCAGCCGAACGGGAACGAACGCGGCGAGGAATCCGGCGCTGAACGCAGCCCAGCGGCGCAGCGCCGCGGTGCGCAGCACATTCTTGAGCGGGTGTCCGCTGGCTGCGTTGCGGGCCATCATGAACACGGCCGCCAGTGGAGGCGCCACATAGACGAGGTCGTAGGTCATCGACGCCGCGAGGCCCAGCGACGCCATCAATGCCAATTCGCGCCAGGACACCGGTCGGGCCTGAAGGTCACGGTCGCGGGCCACGGCCAGCGCCAGCAGCAGGATGAGGATCATCCAGCCGATGATCCGGAACGAGTACTTCGTCAGCGACCCGGCCGGTCCTGCCGCGACGAGGACGGCGGCGAACATCAGCGGGTATAGCGCCGTGGCCGGATGGAGGCGGGCGTTTGCCGGCCGGGAAAGTGGGGGCGCAAGCGCGGCCGCGACCCGCGTCGCCACCACGGCCAGCACCGCGACGGCCAGCACCCTCAGCACACCCTGCACGGCACTGAGCGTCAGGCCGGTCGCCTCGGCCGCTTCAATCGTGAAGGACCGCTCGATCGCTTCGGTGAACCGGCCGATCGGCCGGAAGTTGCCGTGGTCGAGGAACACTCCGATGTCGGTGTAGACCCCGCGCGCCGCCTTGAGGGGGTTGGATCCGTACAATCGGGCCGCCTCATAGGCTCGCTGGCGTTCGTCACCCTGAAGGGAGAAGCCCAGCAGCGGGGCTGTGACGATCAGCGCGGGAACGGCCGCAGCGGACCAGAGCCACCGGCGTCGCGGCGGCGGGCTGTCGGCCACGGTGTGCAGGCTAGTCGCGTGCGGCCCGGATGTAGTCTCGACGACGATGCGGCGGCAGAGCATCCTGAACAAGCCCCTCCTGCATGTCGCCGGGCCGTCGGCACTGATCATGGCCCCGTTGTTGGGGCTGACATTCCACAGCGATCAGCGAATCATGATGTATTGGCTGACAGGTGCGTTCGGAGCGGATCCGTTCGCGATCGTGAATCAGAATCTTGCTGAGATTGATGACTTTCTCAGGCAGGGGAACTTCCGGCCGCTGGGCCGGTTCGCCATATACATGGAGCAGACCTCCATTTTCGAGATTGCTGCGGGAACCGGCGTCGCGCCTCATGTGATCCAGGGAGTTGTCCGCCTCATCGTGGTGTCGGCGCTGGCGGCAGCTGCGGCGGGTTTCGTCGTGGCGCTGTACGATTCGGCGAGGTCTGCATCCATGCCGGGCGCGGCGACAGTGAGACGCCGGCTGCTCGACCCGTCTGCGCCTCTGCCCCCCGTACTGGCCGCCTTTCCGTTGGTGGTGGCGTCGACGTTCGTTGTCTCCGGTGCATTGCACCCGGTGTCGTTCTTCCCGTTCTTCTTCGTGTCGGTTGCGATCTATCTGTTGTTGGTCCCGCTGTATGTCCGTTCGGGCGCAGCTATGACCCGGAGGGGCATCGGGATCCGGCCCGCCACCTTGTGCGCCCTACTGGGAATGGTTAGTGCCATGACGTCGGAGCTTCTCTACCTCGTTCCCTTGGTGTGCCTGCTCACCTTCGCGGCTCGCGGGTGGCTGTCGCGCCAACCTGGACGAGAACTGGTCCGGAGCTCAGCCTTCACCCGCTTCATCGTGTTGTCGGCCGGGTTCCTGGTGGTGTTCGTGCCCAGCCGGCTGGCGATCGCGGCGGAATGCTCCCGGGGCGAGTGCTACGAGGGCTCTTCTGCGGTTCTGTCGACTCTGGCGGTCGAGCAGTGGCTCGGCCGGGCGGTGGCCGGGCTGCAATACCAGACGCTGTCGTCGACGCTGGCCGGCGACTACGACAATCTGTCCTCGGCTCGCGACCCGATCGACTTCGTGACCAATGTCTGGTTGATTCTCGTCGTCCTGTCGTTGGGGTACTTCGCCGTGGTTGCTGCGATCCGGGTGTCGCGGGCATCGGAGTCCTCTGACCGCCTTCCCGCCGGCGATCTGCGCAGGTTCGGCGCGGCGCTGGGTGGACTCGGGGGCGTTCTGGCTCTGGCGTCGACTCTGATGGTCAGCCTCTCGGAGGGACTGCAGGGATGGCATGACCGCGGGTTCGGGCTGGACCAGTGGCGTGATTCCTTGCTGGTGCAGATCTCGTGGGCTCTCGTCTTCTACGGTTTCGCCGTCATCGCCCTGTCCTACATCGGCCGCAACAGAGAAGACCGGCAGGCGCCAAGAGCGTGGCTGGCCGCTGCAGTGGCGGCCGCGGTGCTGATCATGTCGATGAATGCATTCATGGCCAACGACAAGTTCTCGATCTGGAGACGTACTGGATCTGACGGCAGCGCCGTCAACCTCATCGCCACCGCCAGCGTCGACTTCGACCGGTCGGAGCGGGGCCAGGCCATACGCTGCGAGCTCATATCGGCCTACACCGAACGCAACTGCACCGATTGCTGGCATTCGGGAGCCCGCGTGCTCGAGGAGCTAAATCGGCTGTCGCGGTCGAGGTACGACGCGGACTTCTGCCCGGTCGAGAACTGACGACCGATGCCGGAGGGCCGCATGACGACGATGATGCCGGCCACCACTCGGCTGAAGTGGGCGGTGGTCGGATGGACTCTGGGGTTCTTGGGGAGCCTGGTCGGTGTGATCGTGGTGGTGGCCATTCAGGGGGTGGACCTCGGCGGCGAGGAGTCGACGCCGGAGTTGGTGCTGGGCGCGCTGGTCCTGCTCCAGGTTCCCCTGTGGATCGGGCTGCTCGGGACGCCGCTACTGGCCCGGTCCCGCGGCCTGAACTGGCCCGAGCAGATCGGTTGGCGGATGCGGCCCGTCGACGTGCCGTTGGGCATCGCCGTCGGTCTGCTGTTGCAACTGGTGGTGCTCCCGCTGCTCTACATCCCGATCCTCGAGGTGTTCGATGATCTCGACGTGGAGGGGCCAGCCAGGGAACTCGTCGGGATGGCCGAGGCGCCCCTGGAGGTCGCGGTGCTGGTGCTCATGACCGTGATCGCGGCTCCCCTCACCGAGGAGGTGTTCTTCCGGGGCCTGCTCCAGGGGGCCTTGCGGGACCGGTTCGGGCCGGTCCGCGCGGTGGCAGTGTCCTCGCTCGCCTTCGCGGTGGTCCACTTCCAGGTGGTGCAGTTCCCGGCGCTGCTCGTGATCGGGATCGTGCACGGCTTGCTGATGCTGACCACCCGACGCATCGGCGCGGCCCTGTGGTCGCACACTGCCTTCAACGCGGTCACCGTCATCGCGCTGTCGGTCTGACGCGCCCTCTGCGTACGCTACTTGCCCGTGTTGAGCGGTCGCCGCAGGGGGCTCGTCCCCGAGGTGGCGGTGCTTGTGGCGGTGCTCGTCGCGGTCGTCGGGTTCGTGGTCGTCAACCTACGGCCCTGGCTCTGGTTCACCGACACTACGCCTACCGGGGGCGATCTCGGAGCCCACGTCTGGGCACCCGCCTACCTGAGGGATGTCCTCATCGGTGAGCTGAGGCTGACCGGTTGGACCCACGACTGGTACGCCGGCTTTCCCGCCTTCACGTTCTACATGGTGGTCCCGTCGCTGCTCGTTGTGATGATCGACGTGGGCCTGGACCTCCATACCGCAGTCTTCGCCTACCTCGCAGTAGCCCTTGCGGCCGGCGCAGTCGTGATGGCGGTGGCCCGTCGGGTGGGCCGGCCCGTCAGCCAGTGCTGGGCCATCGCGCTGGGTGTGGCCGGCATAGCCGGCGCGGCCAAGCTGTTCATCGACGACCCTGTGGCCAACCGCGCTCTGGCCGGGCTGCTGCTGCCCGCGGTGGCGGCTTGGTGGGCGTGGTACGGCCTGCGGGGGCGACCCCGCTGGCGGGTGGGGGCAGCCACGGCGGCGGCCGCTGTCGCGCTTTGTGCGGTCCCCATGCCCTACGGCGTCGCCCTGAAGCTGGTGACGATCGCCGGCGTGGTGGCGCTGCCTGTGTCCGTGTGGGTGATGGCCCGTGTGGGCGGTGTCTCGGCTGAGGGTCAGGCGCTGGCCTCGGTGGCCACGCTGCTGTTCCTGTTCGACCGCTCGTTCAATATCTACGGCGGGAACCTCATGTCGACGATGGCGGGCGAGTTCGCCTACTCGCTGGGCCTAGCCAGCGCCGTCCTGTTCATAGGCGTGGCGGCGAGAGGCATGCCCTCGGGACGTCACCGGCTGTTGGCCGGCGCTCTGCTGGCCCTCACCGGGCTGATGCACTTGTTCTCGGCCTTCTTCGCGCTGGCAGCAGTGGCCGCGCTGCTGCTCGTCCTGCCCTGGCGCGCGTCTAGGTGGCGCAGCCGGCTCTCCTGGACCGTCTCCACCGGAGCGCTGGCCGCGGCTCTCAGCGCGTGGTGGGTGCTGCCGTTCTGGTGGAACCGGAGCCTTCTCAACGACATGGGCTGGGGAAAGGAGCGCCGCTACCTGTCCTCGCTGTGGTCTCGCAGCGAGTTCGACTACAGCTTCCTGACGAACGATCCGCCGCTGCAACTGTTCGTCGTCCTGGCGCTGGTGGGAGCGGGGCTGCTGTTCTTCCGTCGGGCGCGGCTTCCTATGGCCCTGGCGTTGACGGGGGCGATCGTTGCCGCCGGCTTCGTGATCCTGCCCGAAGGACGCCTCTGGAACGTCCGGATCCTGCCCTTCTACTACCTCGCGGCCTATCTGACCGCGGCCCTCGGGTTGGGCGAGGGCATCCGGCTGGTGCGCTCGGCCATCGACCGCCGCCTGACGGCCCGGGCCACCGCGGGATCGGAGACTGCCGAGAGCAGGGAGGACACGGAGGTTGCCGAGGGCGCCGAGACCGGCGCTGGTCCAGAGATCGACGAGACCGTCACCGGTGCCGAGACCGCTGCGACGGGTCGGGTAGGCCGGGTCCGGGCATCGGCCGGCACCCTCTTCGCGGCCGGCTCGGTGGCGCTGGCCTCGGCCGCGGTGATGGTGATGGTGGGGCTGCCGCTGCGCTCGCTTCCCGGCGGGCAGATCGGCGACGACGGCGTCTACCGGTGGGGACCGTTCAGTTCCAGCGAGTCCAACCTCGGCTCGTACTGGGTTGAGTACAACTTTGAGGGCTACGAGGGCAGGGGCCCCACCGCCGACGGCGGGGGCAGCTCCGAATACTGGGACCTCGTCGAGACCATGGAGCGGATCGGAGAGACCCACGGCTGCGGCCCGGCCCTCTGGGAATACGAAGCCGGCCGGCTCGGGTCCTACGGAACGCCGATGGCACCGATGCTGCTGCCGTACTGGACCGATCGGTGCATCGCCTCCATGGAGGGTCTCTACTTCGAGGCCTCGGCCACCGTGCCGTACCATTTCCTGATGCAGTCGGAGCTGTCGTCCGCCCCGTCGCGGGCCCAGCGGGACCTGCCCTACTCGGGACTCGATGTCACCAGGGGGGTGGAGCACATGAAGCTCATGGGGGTTCGCTACTACATGGCGTTCTCCTCCGACGCCGTGCGCCAGGCCCGGGCCTCGGACGGACTCACCGAGATCGGCTCGACGACGCTGGGTCCGTGGGTCGTGTTCGAGGTTTCCGGCAGCGCTCCGGTTTCAGGACTCTCCACGCTGCCGGTGGTGATCGGGAGCCTCGACGACTCGAGCGACGACTGGCTCGAGGCATCGGTCGGGGCATTCCTCGCTACCGATCGGGGTGGCCCCGTGCTCGCGGCCGACGGGCCCGCCGACTGGCCTCGGATGGCTCTGCCCGACGTCCGGGCAGAGCCGGGCGACGGCCTGCCCGGCGCCGATCTGAAGCGGCAGGAGGTGATGCGCCGGTTGGCGGATGTCCTGCCCGACGTTGCGCCGGTCGAGAGCATCGAGCCGGCGAGGGTCGGCGCAGTGGTCCGCGAAGACCACTCGATCTCGTTCTCGGTGGATCGCGTTGGATCGCCGGTGCTGGTGAAGACGTCGTACTTTCCCAACTGGTCTGTCGCGGGCGCCAGAGGGCCGTACCGGGTGACACCCAATTTCATGGTCGTGGTGCCGACCGACACCGAGGTTCGCCTGACCTACGCCCGTAGCCCGGTTGAGTGGTTCTCGATGGCGGTCACCTTGGTCGGCCTCGTAGCGGTCGCGTGGCTGGTGGCGAGCCCATTTCTCAGGAGGGCTCCCGACGCCGGAACCGGCGATGCTGACGATGCTGAGGTGTCGGCGGAGGCGGCTGGGCCGTGAGATTCTCGGTGGTCGTGCCGGCCTACCGCGAGGCCGGCCGCATCGGCGACACCGTGGCCGCGCTGCGGGCCGCCCTCGCCGAAGTCGACGCCTCCGGCGGCGTGGAGATCCTGGTGGTCGACGACGGCTCCGACGACGGC
>VXNG01000078.1 GCA_009840695.1 Acidimicrobiaceae bacterium | reverse complement strand
TCCCCTACGTCTCGGTGGCCACCACGCTGCTGGCCCAGGTGGACGCAGCCATCGGGGGCAAGACTGGTGTCAACCTGTCCGAGGGGAAGAACCTCGTCGGCGCGTTCTGGCAGCCCCACGCGGTGCTGTGCGACACCGAAACGCTGGCCACACTGCCGGCCCGGGAGCTGCGCAGCGGCCAGGGGGAGCTGGCCAAGTATCACTTCCTGACCGGCGACGACCTCGACGCCCTCAGTACCGATGAGCGGATCGCGGTCGCGGTGCGCATCAAGGCCGAGGTGGTGGCGGCCGACGAGCGTGAGGGGGGCCGGCGGGCTGTCCTGAACTACGGCCACACGCTGGCCCACGCCATCGAGACGGCGGGACGCTACGACCTGCGCCACGGCGAGGCGGTGGCCGTCGGCCTGGTGTACGCGGCCGAGGTGGCCCTGCGGCTGGGTCGGATCGACGAGGCTCGGGTGGACGCCCACCGCCGGGTGGTGTCGGGCTACGGCCTTGGAGACCGGCTGCCCGGTGTGCTCGAAGACGATGAGCTGCTGGTGCTGTTCGGCCGGGACAAGAAGGCCGTCGATGGCCTGACCTTCGTGCTCGACTCGGACCGGGGCGTGGAGGTAGTGGTCGGCGTGCCTGAGTCTGTATTGCGAGAAGCGCTGGCGGCCATCCGATGAGCGGCCTGCGTTCGTGGTCATGGCCGATGGCGTCGAGCGCGCTGCGGGAAGCGTCGGCGGCCGTCTGATGAACGCTCCGCCGGCCGCCAGCCCGCCAGCGCCGGCTACAGCCGACGCTCTGGGCCGCCTTCCGCCCCTACGGGCAGAAGGGCGTCTCGGCCGGCTCCGGGACCTGCTGGCCGACTCGAGCGTCGACGCCGTGGTGGTCTCGGAGCCCGCCAACGTCAGATGGCTTACCGGTTTCACCGGCTCCAATGGGACTGTCGTGGTGCTCGGCTCCGGCGATGCCCTGCTCGTCACCGACGGCCGCTACGCCGAGCAGGCGCCCGCGCAGCTCGCGGAGGCCGGCACCTCCGGCGATGTGGAGGTGGTGGTGGCCCGCAAGGTGGCGCAAGCCGTGGCCGCGCGGCTCGACGCGGTGAGCAGGCTCGGCTTGGAGGACAGCGTCGCCTGGCGCGAGCAGATCGGCTGGAACGAGGCTGTGGACGCCGAGACGACGCCGCTCACGGAGGCGGTCGAAGGGCTGCGGGCTGTCAAGGATCCGGCCGAGCTGGCCCGCATGCAGGCTGCGGCCGCGGTTGCCGATGAGGCTCTGGCCGCCACCGAGCCCATGCTGCGACCGGGGGTGACCGAGGTGCAGGTCCAGCAGCATCTGGACGACGCCATCCGCGCCGCGGGCGCATCCGGCCCCGCCTACGACACCATCGTGGCCTCCGGTCCCAACAGCGCGCTTCCCCATGCCCGACCGACCGAGCGGCGGCTGCGGGCCGGCGATCTGGTGATCATCGACGTCGGGGCCGTTGTGGACGGCTATCGCAGCGACATGACCCGCTCGTTCGTCCTCGGTGGTCCCGACGAGCAGGCCGAGACCATGCTGGAGGTGGTGGGCCGCAGCCAGTCGGCCGGCGTCGAAGCTGTGCGTCCCGGAGCGAACGCGGGCGACATCGACAGTACCTGCCGCTCGGTGATCGAGGAGGCCGGCATGGGCGAGGCCTTCATGCACGGCTCGGGGCACGGTGTCGGCTTGGACATCCACGAGCTACCCCGGGTGGTCTCGGGTTCCACCGCGGTCCTCGAGCCCGGCAATGTGCTGACCATCGAGCCCGGCGTGTACTTTCCCGGGGTCGGGGGCGCCAGGGTAGAGGACCTGTTAGTCGTCACCGGCGACGGGTGCCGGCAGCTCACGCTCTATCCGAAGGCTCCCGTCGTGCCGCTGGCGCGGTAGAACGACGCATCAGAACGACACATCGGCGAGTCCCGGGACCGTCACCGACCATCACCAACTAACCATTACAGGAAAGAAGGTAGACGCACTTGCCCACCATCACGACCAACGACCTGAAGAACGGCATGACCCTCGATCTTGACGGGAACCTGTTCAGCGTCGTCGAGTTCCAGCACGTCAAACCGGGCAAGGGCCACGCCTTCGTGAGGACCACGCTCAAGAACGCCCGCACCGGCGCGGTGGTCGACCGCACTTTCCGGGCCGGCGAGAAGGTCGAGCGAGCCACCATCGACAAGCGTGAGATGCAGCTTCTGTACCGCGAGGGGGAGAACCTGGTGTTCATGGACAACGAGTCCTATGACCAGATGACCGTGCCTCCCCAGGTTCTGGGTGACGCAGCCCAATTCCTGGTGGAGGGCTCGGTGGCGGTGATGCTCATGCACGGCGCCGAGATAGTCGGCACCGATCTGCCCGCGGCGGTGGAACTGGCCATCGCGGAGACGGAACCGGGCATCCAGGGCGACCGGGTGTCCGGCGCCACGAAGCCGGCCAAGCTGGAGACGGGGCTGGTCGTCCAGGTGCCGCTGTTCGTGTCGCCCGGAGAGCGGGTCAAGGTCGACACCCGCTCCGGCACCTACATCGCCCGAGCGTAAGCGAGTCTTGCCGTGGCGGGTTCTGAGACGTCCGTTCCCGGCTTCGGAGCCCGGCGGGAGGCGCGCGAGGACGCTCTTGCGGTGCTCTACGAGGCCGAGATCGCGGGAGACTCCGCCTCTGAGGCGCTGGCCCGTCGAGGGGTGCCACCGTCGGAGTACGCGGTGGTGCTGTCGGAGGGCGTGGACGACGACCGCGATCGCGTGGACGATCTGCTGCGCCGGAACCTGGTCGGCTGGCGGCTCGAGCGTCTGGCGGTGGTCGACCGGACCCTGGCTCGGATCGCGGTCTGGGAGCTGGTGCACCGCGACGACGTGCCGACCGGCGTCGTGCTGTCGGAGGCGGTGGCTCTGGCCACGCAGTACTGCAGTGCCGAGTCTCCCCGCTTCCTCAATGGCGTGCTGCGGGCGGTGGCCGACGAAGTGCGCGGATCAGATTCGCAGACATGACTTCCGGCGCGGCCTCGGCGAGCTCGACCGCCCCGATGGTCCTGCCGGTGCCCGATCTTGCCGGCCCCACGACATGTCTGCGGCCATGGCGCGTCACTGACGCTCCGGCGTTGGTGGCCGCGTGGCACGACCCGGAGATCCGGAAGCGGCTGAAGGTTCCCGAGCCCGCAGACGAGGCCTTCGCGGTGCGCTGGATATCCCAACGCGAGCGTGCGTGGACCGAGGGGCGCTCCGCAGACCTGGCCGTCACCGATCCGCCGTCAGGAACGGTAATCGGCGAGGTGGGGCTGAGCGGTCTGGACCCCGTGCGGCGGGCCGCACTGGTCGGCTGGTGGATCGCCAAGGATTGGCGGGGCCGGGGCCGTGCCAGCGAGGCGGTTCGGCTGGTGGTGGACTGGGCGCTGTCGGAGGGGCCGCTTGAGGCGGTGATGGCCGAGATCGGCGCGGACAACCCTGCGTCGGCTGCCGTGGCTCGCCGCGCCGGCCTGCGCAGGGTCGACGCATCCCGGCACGTCGCCCGCGAATCCTCGGATGTGACCCTGCTCGTCTTCGCCCGTACCCGGGCGGGCGCGGGACCGCCGTAGGAGCGTGGCGTTTTCTCCCGGACTTATTGGGGCCTCATCGGACGGAATACTGTGGTGTCCGATTGAACTGAGAGGTGGACCGAGTGCCTGTGTCCCTGAGCATGCGCGGTCCCGTCGCCCTGGTGGGTATTGACGACGGGGCAAGCAACACGCTCAACGTCACCAACGTGAATGCAATGCTGCGTACATTCGAGGACGCACAAGAGCAGGCCGCGGCGATTGTCGTCACCGGCCGTCCGGGCTGCTACTCCGTCGGCTTGGACTACGACCTTCTGCAGTCCGGCGGCGAGGCGGCGAGCGAGTTGCTTCATGCCGGCACGGAGTTGATACTGCGCATGGTGGAGTGTCCCCGCCCGGTGGTGGTGGCGTGCACCGGCCATGCTCTGGGGGCGGCCGCCGTCTCGCTGCTGTGCAGCGATTATCGCATGGGCAAGGCCGGCGACTTCAAGATCGGCATGAACTGGGTGTCCATCGGATGGCCGGTGCCGGACCTGGCGGTCGAGCTTGCCCGGGCCCGGCTGTCGCACCGGCACTTCACGATGGCCTGCAATGCTGCGCAGCTCTATTCGCCCGAGGAGGCCGTCGAGGCCGGCTTCCTTGATTCCGTGACTACCGGCGACGTGGTAGAGCAGGCCTGCGAGGTGGCCGCCGATCTTGTCGAGCGGCTCGATCCCACCGCGTTCGAGATCACCCGACGGACCACCTGCAGTTGGCTCACAGACGCCATCATGCGCGCTGCGGGTGACCTGTGGCGGGTGGCGCGCGCCACTCAGAAGGCGCAATAGGCCTTTATTGGTCGGGCACCGGCTACTGGTCGGGCACCGGCCTTACCGCCGTGTGTCGCCCTAGTGGTTGTCGCCGCTCAGGATGTCCTCGAGGTCGATGACCGGCAGGTCGAAGACGTCATAGTCGGTGTCGATTCGGGGCTCGGAGCTGCGGGCGAAGCTGCGGTAGTGCCGCCGGGAGAACCACCAGCGGCCGTCACCGCCTCGTTCGAGACGGTCGTGATAGACGCCGTAGGCGTCGGTTCGGCGACCGTCGGAGACGTTCTGCCGCACCTCCTGCATGTACACCCGGGCCGCGGCGACGCCGCGCTCGGTGTCGATGCGAAACACCGAGTTGAGCAGCACGAACTCGAAGAGCGAGAAGCGCTCGATCTGGCGGGCGATGAACTCCCCGTACTCGGTCGGGCCGGTGAACTCGAACTTCTTGTGGCGCACGTCCACCACGATCGGGCAGTCGGCCTGTACCAACTCGGCCAGCTCATTCCATGCCCGGCGGGTGACCACATCGGCATAGCGGCTCTCCAGGCGCTGGATCGCTGTGTAGGCCACCGTCTCAGCCAGCCGGTCGTGGTTGTCCATCGCGCCGGGGAGCGTACTGGCCGGCGCATCTCCCGACTTACTCGGTGCCTCAAGGATGAAATAGCGTGATGGCGTGCTGGCGAGGGAGGCAGCTGTCGTGCCACAGGTGCCTGTCACCATCGGCACGCGCGGGCCCGTTGCCGTAGTGACCGTTGACGACGGAGCGGACAACACCATCGACGTCAACATCGTCGATTCGCTGGTGAGCGCCTTCAAGGCGGTGCAGGAGCATGCCGGGGCGGTGGTCCTCGCGGGCCGGCCGGGATGGTACTCGAGAGGCCTGGACCCGGACATCCTGCAACCAGGCGGCGAGGGTGCCAGCAACCTGCTCCACAGCTGCACCGAACTGATCCTGCGCCTCGTGGAGTTCCCCCGCCCGCTGGTGGCCGCATGCACCGGCAGTGCATTGGGGGCGGCTGCCGTCACGCTGCTGGCGTGCGACGTCCGCGTCGGCACGGCTGGCGACTACAAGATCGGCCTTGACTTCGTGTCTGTCGGCGTGCCGGTGCCGGATCTGGTGGTCGAGTTGGCCCGAACCCGCATGTCGCCCAAGCACATCACCAGGGCCTGCAACACCGCTGAACTCTATTCGCCCGACGCAGCCGTCCAAGCAGGCTTCCTCGACCTCGTGACGACCGAGGACGCGGTCGAGCGAGCCTGCGAGGTGGCCGCCGATCTCTCCCAACGCGTGGATCGCAGAGCGTTCGAGGCCACGCGGGCGACCACCAGTCGCAGCGTCAGCGAGACCATCATGCGCTCCGCGGGCGATCTATGGCGGTATAGACGCGATTCCCGGACGGCTGAAGGAAGATGAACAGCTAGTCAACCGCCAACGTCAGCCAGTCGGCCTACCTTCTCGACCAGTCAGGGAGTACGTCGCTGTTGCTCGGTCGGCCTGGCTACTTGAACGTTGATGCGTCGGGGCCGATCCACTTGAGGATGAGAGCGTTCACAGTGCCGTCAGCCTTCATCGACGCCAGGGCCTCGTCGAGCCTGCCCTTCAGCTCGCTGCCCTTGCGGACGCCGATGCCGAGGCCCCTGTCCAGCAGCACTGATGGGCCGACGATCTCCAGCCGGCCCTCGTGCTCCGCAAGCGACTCGACGGCGTAGCCGTGGTCCACGAGGACGGCGTCCACCGTGCCGGCGAGCACCGCATTGATGGTGTTCAGGCTGGTCGAGGAGTCGTCGAACAGCACGACAGGCCTGCCCAACTCGGCGAAGTAGTCCGAGTAGATGGTGTTCGGCGCCGCGCCGATGGTGCCCTCGACGGCTTCGTCGCCGGCGCCGGCCCTGGCCACATACACCGAGGGGGTCGGCGGGTAGTACGCCTCGGTGAAGTCGATCATCTCCTCCCGTTTGGCGGTGATGCTCATGCCCGAGAAGATCGCGTCGAACTCTCCGGCCACGAGGTCGGGGATCATGTCCGCCCAGTCGTTGATGACCCACTCGCACTCGAGACCGGCGCGCCGGCACAGTTCGTCGCCTAATTCGGGCTCGAGGCCGTCCAACTCGCCGTCGTCGTTGACGAAGTCGAAGGGATGGTACGAGCCGACGGTGGCGATCGTCACCGTGTCTGCTTCGGTCACCGTTTCAGCTTCGGTCACCGTTTCCGGCCCGGTCACGGTGTCCGCTCCGCTGCACGCGGCCAGCAGGGCCATGAGCGCCGCCAGGAGAAGCGCCCTGAGCGAGCGCACCGAGGGAGGCATGGCGTGACGATACATCAACAGACTCAGCCGGCCGCGTCCATGGACCGGCGACCTCCCCGACACGCCCTGGGCGGACCGGTCGTCGTTGCCGTTCTCCGATAGAGCGACAAACCAGCACGTCACAGCTCATGTCCAAGCCATGCGCGCGACTCACCCAAGCCGGTGATACCGTCGCCGTCCGACCGTGAAACGGGTCCGGCGAGGCCCGAACGGGGAGGACAGCATGGCTGACAGAGAACGCCGCTTCACGGTGCCCCACGCCAGCGGCACGTTCCGGTCACGCAGCCAGGTGATGAACGCCGACGACGTGGACCGCGCCATCCGCCGGATGACCCACGAGGTGATCGAGCGCAACCACGGCGCCGATGGCCTGGTCATCATCGGCCTTCAGACCGGCGGTGTCCCCATCGCCCGCAGCATCGCGGCCACCCTGAGCGAGATCGAGGGCGCCGCGGTGCCGGTCGGCACTCTCGATGTGGCCCTGCACCGCGACGACATCGGCCTGCGACCCGTGCTGCCCCAGGCTGAGACCCGCATTCCCGTCAACCTCGACCAGCAGGTGGTCGTGCTCGTCGACGACGTCCTGTTCACCGGCCGCACCGTGCGGGCCGCGCTCGACACCCTGCACACCTGGGGGCGGCCCAGCGCGGTGCAGCTGGCGGTGATGGTGGACCGCGGCCACCGGGAGCTGCCCATCCGCCCCGACTACGTGGGCAAGAACCTCCCGACCAGCCGAGACGAGATGGTGGACGTCCAGTCCGACGGAGTTCACATAGGAGAGCTGGAGTGATGGACACAGCTGTGATGCACAGAGTGGAGCCGGCGTGATGCCGACGGATGCGCCGCGCCGCCACCTGCTGTCGATCGAGGACCTGGACCGTCCGGACCTGGAACGCGTGCTCGACCTCACCGACTCGTTCGCCGAGGTGAGCCGGCGCCGCATCCCCAGAGTGCCGGCCCTGCGGGGCAAGACGGTGGTGTGGCTGTTCTACGAGGACAGCACCCGCACCCGGCTGTCGTTCGAGGCCGCGGCCAAGCAGCTGTCGGCCGACACGGTGAACTTCTCCGTGGGGTCGTCATCGGTCAACAAGGGCGAGTCGGTGCGGGACACCGTGCAGACGATCGGGGCGATGGGCATAGACGCGATCGTGGTGCGGCACTCGTGCGCCGGGGTACCCCACCGGGTGGCCGAATGGATCGACGCATCGGTCATCAATGCCGGCGACGGCCGTCACGAGCATCCCACCCAGGCGCTCTTGGACCTCTACACGGCCCGCACCCGCCTGGGCGGCCTCGACGGCGCCCGGGTGGCCATCGTCGGCGACATCCTCCACTCCCGGGTGGCCCGCTCCGATGTGCTGGCCTTCACGGCCATGGGTGCCGAGGTCACCCTGGTCGCGCCCCGCCCCCTGCTGCCGTTGAGCCTTGAGAGCTGGCCGGTCACCGTCACCCACGACTTCGACTCTGTCCTCGGCGACATCGACATCTGCTACCTGCTGCGGATGCAACTGGAGCGCGAGGCCGGCGCGTCGGTGCCGTCGCTGCGCGAGTTCCGATCCGAGTACGGCCTCGACGCGGCCCGGGCCGACCGGCTGAGAGACGGTGCCTTGATCATGCACCCGGGTCCCATGAACCGCGACGTGGAGATCGACGGAGACGTGGCCGATCGGCCCAATGCCGTGATCACCGAGCAGGTCGCCAACGGCGTGGCCGTCCGCATGGCAGTGCTGTTCCTGCTGCTCGGCTCGGGCATGGACCTCGCCGAAGGCTCCAGGATGATGGCCGCATGAGCACGAAACTGGCCGCAGTCCCCCCCTACGGCACGGTCGCCATAAGAGGCGGGACCGTGGTGGACTCCGGAGGCAGCCGCCGCGCCGACGTGCTCGTCGGGGACGGACGTGTGATCGCAGTCGATCCGGCAGGCGTGGAGGGCGACCGCACGCTGGACGCCTCCGGCTGCGTGGTGGCTCCGGGGCTCGTCGATCTGCACGTCCACCTGCGCCAGCCCGGCCGGGAGGACGCCGAGACGGTCG
>VXNG01000153.1:1898-8729 GCA_009840695.1 Acidimicrobiaceae bacterium | reverse complement strand
GGCACCCGTCGGACAGCCGGGCTATTCGTGCCTGGGCGGTGATGACTCTCACGAACAATCCCGCAGAATGAGAGGCCGCGCCGGTAGGTGAAGACTATCCACCGGTCGCCGGGGGTTTTCCGAGTGAACTCTCGGGTGCCCAAACCAACGACGACCAGGTGGAAGTTTCTGTCATTATGCGCGCGCTGGGAGGTCGGAGGAGGCGACCGGGAAGCATGTGGGTGGCGCTCATCGTGGCAGCCCAGACAGCGGTTCTAGCCGCCTACGCGGCCAGTGCCGACGCGCGGTCGTCGCAGGGCTGCATCGACGTGTTGACGTGTTGTGTTCGGCGGTTCGGGCTTATCGGGGTGGCGGGTGTTTCTGGGGCGTTCGGGCCCGCGTGGCTGGCATCGGCCAGTGGGATCTGCCCACTGACGAGGCAGTGGGCCGGTTCAAGCGTCAGGCGGCCTTGATGTCGGCCAGGTAGAGGTCTCCGCCTTTGGACAGTAGCGGCTCGCGCGTGGTTTCGGCGAGGGCGTGTGCGAAGCAGTCGCCGAAGTTCAGTCCCGCCGGGTGGTTGCCCTTGCCCAATCTGCGCCACGCCCGCCGCGCGGCCTGCGCGTGTTCGGCTGTGACCGCCTCCAGCTCGATCCCCGCCTCGTGAATGAAGGCGTCAAGCTCGTAACCGGCGGCGAGGCTGCGCGACTCTCCAACACGATGCTTGCCTCCAAGAGGGCAGCAGCCGATATCCGTGGATTCCCGATTAGGATTGCGGCATCATCGATGTGAGTATCCGGTGGTTTCTGAGCCGTCGAGGCACCAGACGCTCTGCACTGTCCCGGTGTCAACTCGCAACTCCGATTGCCGCGTTTCTGATTTCGCGCGACGGATTGTGAGTTTTTCAGTCCGCATGGTGGGGCTTTGGGTGGTTGGTGGTCCGTCGGGCGGCGCGTCGGATCGATCGAATCGGACATGAGCACTCCTTCTGCTCAGGCCCAAAGACCTCACCACATGCGGACTGATTCCCGGTGGATCCTGTCGCGCGAAGTCAGACGCAACAGACGATGAGGATGGTCGTGGCGTGTTGTGCATGGCTTGTGTCGTTGGCCGTTGTCGTGTCGGCTGACGGGACTGGGGCTGCTGCGGCGCCGTCTGTTCAGGATGGGGCTGGCGCCGTCGTGTCCGCGGCCCCGAATTCGGGACACGTTTGGGTCCCGGTGCTGGAGGGACATGGGTCCTTTGGGCCCGCTGGTGTGGCTGTTTCTGATGCGGCGGGTGGGAACGTGTTCGCACCGTCGGTTGGTGGTGTGTGGCTGGCGGTGTCGGCGGGTCGAGGGCACACGTGCGGGTTGCGTGTTGACCACAGTGTCGGCTGTTGGGGCCGCAATGATTTTGGGCAGGCCGATCCGCCCGATGGGACTTTCATCGCTGTGAGCGCGGGCGGTGAGACGACGTGCGGGCTACGCACCGACAGCAGTGTCGATTGTTGGGGCCGCAACGATTTCGGGCAGGCCGATCCGCCCGATGGGCAGTTCAGATCACTCAGCGTGGCTCCCTCCTATGCCTGCGGAATCCGAGCCGGCCAGATCGTCGAATGCTGGGGCGAGCATTTCATCGGGTCCAGCTACAGGCCTTTTGGGCGATTCTTGTCGGTCGCGGCCGGTGCTGTGCAGACTTGTGCCCTGAAGGTCGACGCATCTGTGGTGTGCTGGGGACCTCACGGAACCGGCAGCGGCGGCGGGCACTACGCCAGCGTGACCGCTGGGAGCATGCATGTTTGCGGCGTGGCGCTGTCGGGCACCCTGTTGGGCGATGTCGGGGTCCACTGCTGGGGGGTGGGGAGCTTCCCGCACGGGCAGGGGGACGCCCCCGCGGGCCTCTTTGTCGATATCGACGCTGGCGGCGACCACACCTGCGGGCGGAGGGTGGGGGGCACCGTCGAGTGCTGGGGCCGCAACGACAAGGGCCAGGCGCGGGCACCGGCGGGACGATTCACGGCGGTCACCGCCGGCGAGGACCACACCTGCGGGCTGCGCGTGGACCGCACCGTGCAATGCTGGGGCCACAGCGTGCCCGACGGACCGTTGGGCCCCGTGACGCAACCCGAGCAAGCCGAACAACCCGACGAGCCCGCGCCAGAGACTGAGACACCCGAGCCCGCATCAGGGTCCGAGGCACGCCTACGAGAGACTGAGACGCCTGAACCAGAGCCCCAGCCCCAACCCGAACCCGTTGAGGCGCTCAACCCCAAACTCGATGGCGGTGGCGTTATCTCCTCCATTGGTCGTCATGCGTGCGGGCTGCGACCCGACGGGACTATCACATGCTGGGGCAGCAACGACTTGGGTGAAGCGGATCCCCCGGCGGGTCGGTTCGCGATGGTCTCGGCAGGCGCCCTTCACGCCTGCGGGCTGCGCATCAATGGCACCGTCGAATGCTGGGGCTGGAACTTCGACAGAAGATCGGACGCACCCGGCGGGACATTCATCGCCGTCAGCGCGGGCATCGAGCATACCTGCGGGATCCGCGGCGACAGCACCGTTGAATGCTGGGGCTTGAACTATCACGGCCCTCGTCCGCCCGATGGGCCTTTCATTGCTGTCTCCGGAGGCAGCCGCCACACCTGCGGGATTCGCGGCGACGACACCGTCGAATGCTGGGGCCGCAACGACGATGGCCAGTCCGATGCGCCTGAGGGGCGGTTCACCGCTATCAGCGCGGGCTGGGATCACACCTGCGGGGTTCGCGACGACAGCACCGTCGTATGCTGGGGCGACGGCGACGGCGGCTGGGCTGACCCGCCCGAAGGCCGATTCATCGCTGTCAGCGCTGAGGCCTTCCACAGTTGCGGGATCCGCGACGATAACGCCATCACCTGCTGGGGCTCCGGTTATGACGGGGGGACCCACCGCATCGAGGGGCCGTTCGTCGCGTTGACCGCCGGTCCCTGTGGTCTGCGGGTCGACGGGTCGATCATGTGTGCCGGGCTGTCTGAAGACGATCTCCCGGTCGGGCCCGGTGGCCGGTTCATTGCCCTCGCCAGAGGCGCCTTCCACAGCTGCGGGATACGAGCCGACCGCACCGTGGAATGCTGGGGCGACGAGGGGGTCAGCATCGATAGCCCGCCGGATGGTCAGTTCAGCGCGGTGGCAGTCGGCTGGCTCCACACCTGCGGCTTGCGGACCGACCAGGCGATCACTTGTTGGGGTTGGAACCATCGGGGCCAGTCTGATCCGCCTCAAGGACGGTTCACCGCCGTTGCTGCGGGCGACGTCTACACCTGCGGGCTGCGCACCGACGGCCGAGTCCTGTGCTGGGGAGGCACCACCTACGGCCAGATCGAATCTCCCGACGGACGATTCGTCCAGATCGGAGCGGGCACCGACCATGTCTGCGGGGTGCGCGCCGACAGCACGATCGAATGCTGGGGCCACAACTTCGACGGCCAGTCCGATGCGCCTGACGGTCCGTTCGAGGAGGTCACTGCGGGCGGGAGCCACTCTTGCGGGCTGCGGACCGACCACACCGTCGAATGCTGGGGCGATGACGGCGCGGGCCGCATCGGCGCTCCGAAGGGAGAGTTCGTTGCCATCGAAGCGGGCAGCGCCCATACGTGCGGGGTGCGGACCGACGGCACCATTGAATGCTGGGGCGCTAACGGCTACCGCCAAACGGAGGCACCCGAGGGCCAGTTCGTGTCGGTCGCGCCCGGCAGCGGCCACACTTGCGGGCTGCGGACCGACCACACCGTTGAATGCTGGGGCAGAGCACTTCCCGACGGGCAGTTCGGTTCCAGGGTGGTCACCCCCCGGATGCCGGACCAGACGCCGGGTGGCGTCATCTCCGACGTCATTTCCGGGGGCGATCGCTTCACCTGCGCGCTCCGCCCCGACAGCACCGTGGAATGCTGGGGCCGCAACGACCATGGCCAGGCGAGTCCGCCGCCGGGCGAGTTCACAGCAGTCACGACCGGCGACACCCATGCCTGCGGACTGAGGGTGGACCGCAGAATCGTGTGTTGGGGTGGTGACGTCTTCGCCAACGTGCTTTCGAGCGCACACGGGTTCTTTCTGGCTGTGTCGGCTGGCGGTGACCAGACGTGCGGGCTGAGGGTGGACCGTGTGATCGTCTGCAGTGGCGCGGGCTTCTCGGGAGAGGCCGTTGGAGAGTTCATTGCCGTCACGGCCGGGTACGTCCATGTGTGCGGTTTGCGAACCGACGGTATGGCGCAGTGCTGGGGCACCAACTGGGGCGGCAGCACCGATGCCCCCGAGGTGGCGTTCACCGCGGTGACTGCCGGGTGGAGCCACACATGCGGGTTGCGCACCGATCACAGCGTGCAGTGCTGGGGAAGCAGCGGGCAACGGCGAGTCGACGCTCCTGAAGGAGAGTTCCTGGCGGTGAGCGCAGGTGCTTGGCACACGTGCGGGTTGCGTACCGACCGCGCCATCGTGTGCTGGGGCCTCGGTGACAGCGGCCAAACCAAGGCACCTGCGGGCCGGTTCGTTGCGGTCACCGCCGCCAGGACTCACAGTTGCGGGCTGCGCATCGACAAGACCGCGGTCTGCTGGGGCGACCCCTACCAACAGGCCGACTCACCCGAGGGCAGGTTCTCGTCGGTGTCCACCGGCGTGTTGCACAACTGCGGGGTGCGGGTGGACAACACGCTGGCGTGCTGGGGCAACAACACCTTCGGCCAGTCCGACGCTCCCGCTGGACGGTTCACCTCAGTCGATGTCGGCTGGGACCACAGTTGCGCTCTCCGCTTGGGCGGCGCCGCTGTGTGCTGGGGACGTAGCGACGACGGACGAACCGACGCACCCGCAGAGGAGTTCGCCGCCATCGCCGTCGGCGAAGACGGGGCATGCGGGCTGCGGGCCGACGCCAGTGTCGTGTGCTGGGGCGGGTACGGGTACCTCGAGGAGCCGCCTGATGACGCCTTCACGGAGATAGTTGTCGGCAAGGGATGGGCCTGCGGGCTGCGGACCGACACCACTGTGGAGTGCTGGGGCGCCGAAGTCCACGATCTGGCGCCGTCGGGTGCAGGGTTCACAACGATCGCGCTAAGAGGCCGCAACATATGCGGACTCAGTGTGGATGGAACCGTCAACTGCTGGACAGACAACAACAGCAGACCCCTCAGCGACGTCCCCGAAGGCCCCTTCACCTCCGTCGCGGTGGGCTTCTCACATGCCTGCGGACTTCGTGCTGACGCCACCGCGGTCTGCTGGGGCCACAACCAACGCGGCCAACTGAACGCCCCCGCGGGAACACTCACCGCCATCACCGTGGCAGGATCAAGCACCTGCGGGCTTCGCGTCGACGGCACGGCCGTCTGCTGGGGCAGCAACGACTTCGGCCACACCGACACGCCGCCCGACGAGTTTATCTCAGTCAACACCAGCCCCTACCACGCCTGCGGACTGCGACCCGACCGCACCATCGAGTGCTGGGGGACGCGGGTGCCCTCCGGCCAGTTCGGCCCGCAGCCGCAACCCGCGCCGCAAGCAGAATCAGGGCCACCGAGCGCCTTGAACCCGCCGCTGGACGGCGGCGGTGTCATCTCCGGGGGCGGCGACTTCACCTGCGGACTGCGACCCGACGGCACCGTCGAATGCTGGGGCGGCTCCGTCGTCGGTCCTATCGACTCGCCTGAGGGCCGATTCGTCGCCGTCGCGGCAGGCGGTGCCCACGCCTGCGGGCTGCGCGCCGACGGCACCCTCACATGCTGGGGTAGCCGCCCCGACCCGCCCGAGGGCCGCTACATTGCCGTCGCAGGCGGCAGCCGGCACACATGCGGCGTACGCACCGACGGCACTATCGCCTGCTGGGGCGACAACGACCTCGGCCAGACCGACCCGCCAGACGGGCAGTTCACCACAATCACAGCCCGCCGAGACCACAGCTGCGCAGTGCATACCGACGGAACCGTCGCATGCTGGGGCTCCAACAGCCACGGCCAGACCGACCCACCGGACGGGCAGTTCGACTCCGTGGCGGCCGGCTTCCGCCACAGCTGCGGACTCACCACAGACCGCACCATCGCCTGCTGGGGCGACAACACCTACGACCAAGCCGGCCCGCCCGGCGGCAACTTCGCCGCCATCACAGCCGGCGAGTTCCACAACTGCGGCCTGAGAACCGACAGCGCCATCATCTGCTGGGGACGCATGGACAACGCCCCCCATCCTGCACCAGGCAAGGGATTCGTCGCAGTGACCGCCGGATCGAGCCACACCTGCGGACTGCTGCCCAACGGAGCATTCGAGTGCTGGGGCCACGACGACTACGGCCAGACCGACCCGCCCGACGGCAACTTCGCCGCCATCACAGCCGGCGACCTCTTCAGCTGCGGGCTGCGAGCCGACAACACCGTCGCATGCTGGGGAGCGGGCACCGACAAGTACCGCCCCGAAGGCCGTTTCGTCAACATCTCCAGTGGCTCCAGCCGCAGCTGCGGGTTGCGAGCCGACTACACCGTCGCATGCTGGGGCGGCGAGGCGTTCGGTGAGGCACTCGGTCACATATTCGCTGCACAGGACCCTCCCGACGGGCAGTTCACCGCCGTCTCTGCTGGCCGCTGGCGCTCGTGCGGGCTCCGAACCGACAGCACCGTAGAATGCTGGGGATCCGACCAAACCGATGCGCCCGACGGCCAGTTCACCGCCATCGCCACCGGTGACCATCACTCCTGCGGACTCAGAACCGACAGCACCATCGAATGCTGGGGCTGGAACGCCCACCGCCAGACCGACGCACCCGGCGGCCAGTACACCGCCATCGCGGTTGGTTGGATCCACTCCTGCGGACTCAGAACCGACAGCACCATCGAATGCTGGGGCTGGAACGCCC
>VXNG01000153.1:0-1888 GCA_009840695.1 Acidimicrobiaceae bacterium | reverse complement strand
CACTCCTGCGGACTCAGAACCGACAGCACCATCGAATGCTGGGGCTGGAACGCCCACCGCCAGACCGACGCACCCGGCGGCCAGTTCACCGCCATCGACGCCAACACCTACCACACCTGCGGGCTCAGGACCGACAGAACCATCGAATGCTGGGGCGGCAACAACTACGGCCAAGCCAACCCACCGGCGGGGCAGTTCACCGCTATCGCCACCGGCACCTACCACACCTGCGGACTCAGAGCCGACACCACCATCGAATGCTGGGGCATCTCAACCCCCAACGACCGATTCGGACCCCAAGCGACCAAACCGCAGCCGTAGTCTCCGGCCACAGCTCCCAGGGGTGCCCGCGAGGTGATGGATTGTGGGCAGGTCGATCACACCGTCGACCACAAACAACCGCTCAAACTTGATAGACGACGCGGGCTGGGCTGGTCTTGATGGCCGATACCAGCAATCCAGAGGGTAGTAGATGACCCGCGAGGTCTGGAACCTGCTGTCTCGTCGGGTCCGGTGGTCCGACGGAGTTGTCGCGAGCTTCTGGTTCGATGGGAACCCACTCCGATGCGCCGGAGTGGTTCGAGTACGAGCAGCCGCGCGAGACCGATCCGGGCGAGGCAAACATCGACGAGTCCACCGACGAGGAGTCGCTGGTGGTGCTGACGTCTCCTTGGACTCTGCTGCCGGTGTAGCCGCTGCCGGTGTTGATCGTAGTGGTGACCGATCCGTCGGACTCGTCGGTCAGGTCGTGGCTGTCGGCGACCGTGAACGTGGCGCTGCCCGATGCCGGGATCGTAACGATGCGCCAGCCGGTGGTTGCGCCGTAGTCGCCGCTCGCGGTGACGGTGACTGTCACGTCGATGGCGCTGGCGGGCGCCGGGTTGACCCCGGTCCAGGAGCCGGTCGTGGTCTGTGCCGCCCACCGCGCCGGTGATGCTCACCTCCGGCGACGTCGGCGGCGTGGTCGGCGCGGACGCTTCGAGCGCGGCGAGCTCGGCGGGGACCTCATCCCAGACCGGGCTGCTGTGGGTGTTGGGCATCTGCTGGGCCTGCGCGGCGGTCATCGCGCCGCCGGTGACGCCGGTTCCGTCGTGGGCGCCGAACGCGACCAGCACCCGGTTCCAGCGGTTGACGTGGGCGGCGCCGTGCTGGGTCTGCGCAGCGAGCGCCTGCACCTTGGCGGCCACCGCCGGATCCACCGCATGACCCAAAGGCGCGTCATCATCGTCCAAACGGCCACTGTGGCCGCTCCCTCGCTTGCTGAGACCGTGTAGCCGATGCCCGCGTTCACCGTGGCGGTCACCAACCCGTCAGCTTTCGTCCGTGTTGTCATCGCTGGTGGCCACCGTCAAGGTGACGCTGCCCGTGGTGGGGACGGTGACCGTCTGCTGGCCGGTGGCCACGCCGACGTCGCCGCTGGCCGACACCGTGACGCTCACGGCCAGATCCGCGGCCGGGGCCGGGCTGGCAGTGATGGTGAACATCGCGTCGCCGCCCTCGGTCACACCGCTGCCGGCGGTGACGCTCACCTCAGGCACAGCGGCGCCGTCAAGCAGCGGCAGCGTGACGCCGGACGGGTCGCCCAGCGTGTAGCCCTCGCCGGCCGCGATCCACGCCACGAGCGTGCCGTCGGACAGCGCGTCATCGTCGGAGTAGGCGGTCAGCGTCTGCGAGGCTGAAGTCTGGCCGGCCTGGATGACCAGCGTGAGGAACTGCGTGAGGAACTGTTCGCGCGCGACGCGGTCGGTGCCCTCGCCCATCTCTTCGCTGACGGAGACGATCACCGGCGTGTCGACCCGGCGCAGCCGGGCTGGCCGTGACCGTGAAGGTCATGTCGCCGCCCTCGGGCGCCGACAGCGCGTTGCTGGAGAGGATAATCGTGGAGCCG
>VXNG01000066.1 GCA_009840695.1 Acidimicrobiaceae bacterium | reverse complement strand
CATGGACAAGCTCGATGTCGCCGTCGCACATCGACTGGTACACCACCTGGCTGTCGGAGGGCACGTACTCCACCGAGTAGCCGGCGGCCTCCAGGATTCCACCTACGACTTCGGCGCCCACCAGCTGGCTGGACCAGTTGTGCAACGGTATCCGGATCGGATCAGACGAATCACCAGCCGCCGGTGCGGCCTCAGGCTCGGCCGGCGCCGCGGTCTCGCCTTCGCTGTCCGCCGGCGCGGCTTCAGCAGCCGCTTCAGAGGCATCAGCCGTGGCCGGTGCCTCACCTTCGTCGTCGCCGCACGCCGACGCCACCAGCGCGAACGCTACGAGCGCAGCCACGATGAGTCTTGCCTTGTTCATGTTTCCCTCCAGTCTGAGACGGTTTCTTGTCTTGTTCGCCCGTCGCCGAGCGCCGCTCCCGTCCGGTTGCAGCACACCGTCCTGGGCTTTCCTCACAGTAACTATGTTTGAACTATAATTCAAGAAAAGTTCTATCAACAACGTCTAGCCGCGCCCGCGGCTAACTCACCCAGACCCACCCGTTCCCATGTGACCGTCAGACGGCGGAAGCGTTCCAGCGTCGCAGCCGGCCGTCCGTCTAGATGTCCAGGTGCTTGTAGGTTGCAGTCTCGATGTCGGTGTACAGCCGGTAGGAGCGAGGGTCGGCGAAGGGGAGTTGCTGGCTGATGTAGGTGCCGGCGATCTGGTTGCCCATGTCGATCCAGAAGTAGGAGTTGGCTATGCCCGCCCACATGAGCCCGCCGGCGGGGCGTCCCGTGGGCAGTGGTTCCTCATTGATCTGGAACGTCAGGCCCCAGGTCTTCGCCACGCCCGGGAAGAACTCGGCGTCGTTGCTGAGTTCCCGTCTCACCGCGGGCAGGGCGACCACCCGCAGGTCCCCGATGTTGTTGACCGTCATCAGGTCGACCGTCTCGGCGCGCAGCACCTGCACGCCGTCGCGGCTGCCCCCGCCGAGGATCATCTGCAGGAACCGGCCGTAGTCCTCGGCCGTGCTGTAGAGCCCGCCGCCGCCCGACGGGTACTCCGGTTCGGGGGACCGGGCGAGCTCGATGGCGGCCAGCGACCCGTCGGGCTGCCGGGCGTGCATCGCCGAGAGGCGGGACCGCATATTGTCGCTGAGCCCGAAGGCGGTGGAGGCCATCCCCAGAGGACCGAGGATGTGCTCGTCGAAGTAGTCGCCGAGCCGCCGGGCTGAGACCTCCTCCACCATGCGGCCCACGATGTCGATGCTGATGCCGTACATCCAGCCCTCGCCGGGATCGAACAGGGCTGGCATCGTCGTGGTCGCCACCAGCTCCCCGCTGGTCATCGAGACGGTCCCGGCGGCTTGCTGGTAGCGCAGCAGCAGTTCGCTCCAGGTGTCGTAGCCGAACCCGGAGGTGTGGGTCAGCAGGTGGCGCAGGGTGATCGGGGCCCTGGCCGGACGCACGACAGGCCGCCCGTCGTCGTCGAAACCCTCGAGCACGCCCGCGTCGGCGAGGTTGGGCAGCACGCCCGATGCGGGCGCGTCCAGACGAAGCTCGCCCCGTTCCACGAGCTGCATGGCCGCGGTGCCGGTGATGGCCTTGGTCATGGAGGCGATCCAGCAGACCGTGTCGAGCGTCATGGGGCCGGCGCGGGCCGCGGTGTCGGCCGATCGGACCCCCGCAGTCGCTGCGGCCAACACCCCGTCGCGGGTAACGACTTGGGCCGCCGCCCCCGCCACGTCGCCGTGGCCTGCACCCCTGTCGAGGATCTCCTGCACGTCATCCTGCAGCGCCATCAGAGCCTCCTCGTCAGTCGAGCAGGGCCTCGACCGAGGCGGCCCAGGCAATGTGACCGGCGACTGTCGCCGGATCGAACCCGGGGACCGCGAGCGACGACACGCCGAGGCTGCGAGCGATGGCCGCGATGGGCGCCGGATCGAGATCCTCGAACACCAGATCCTTGAGGGCATCAGGCGGGACGAGGGCTCCCGCGGCCGGCAGGTCGCCCCGCACGAGCTGTTCCCGGATGGCCTCGACCCGGGTGTCGTCCAGTCCCCACCCGAGTCGCACCGGAACGACCGTGTTGAGGGACGCGTAGACGGCGACGTGCATGATCGATGCCTGCGGAGCGTCGCGGTGGCGGACGAGCGGTGCCCATACCAGTTCCGGCGGCCGGGCCCGGCCGGAGGCACCGTCGTGGACGATCGACGCCGAGCGCTCTAGGTCCGACGCCGGGATCGCCCACAGCAGGACCCGGTCGCCCAGCGCACCCGCGGCGCGCAGCATGCTGTCGCCCCGCCCGGCGATGAGGATCGGGACGGGATCGAGACCGACGTCGAGACCGCGGCCCGACGCGGCATCGAGCGTCCCGGTGGTCTCGACCTCGCGCAGGAAGGTGACCAGCTCGGCGACCCTCTCGGGCGCGTCCTGCCGGGAGATCCCGGCTGCCGCGGTGACCTCGGATCCGCCGGCCGCGATCCCGCAGAACACCCGGCCGGGCGCCAGCTCCTGCAGCGTGGCCAGCGCCGACGCCGTGTGGAACCGGTGGCGCATGTACGGGTTGGTCATGGCCGGTCCGAGCTCGATGCGTTCCGTCTGTAAGGCAACCTCCCCGAGCAGCATCCACACGTCGCGCCACCAGAAGGCGTCGGCGACGCCGATCCATGCCGCCCCCACGCCCTCGGCCGCCTGGGCGAGCCCCACCGCTGCCTTCACGTCGGGGTTGGGCACATGGTTGATCACGCCGACCATCGATCACCCTTCAGCTCCGCGGTCATGGCTGCGAAGGCCTCCGCCGCGTGATCCACGCCTTCGTGCAGGTCATCCTGGAGCAGGGCGAGCCCGATGCTCGTAGGCCGATGCTCGCGGACCAGTTCTGCCAGGCGCCGACCCACCACCAGGGGTTGACCCGCCAGCATCACCCGTTCGAACACGGTGTCGTCGATCAGTGTTCGCGCCGGTTCCGGGTCACCGGCCCGGAGCGCCCCGGCGGCCGACCTCACGGCTTCGACGTCGAGCCCGAGCTCCTCCCGCACCTCCAGCGGGGTGTCGAGCAGCGACCAAATCATCTCGGGCCGGTGCCGCTCCACCGCCTCCTCGGTGAAGGCGACGCTCGGGTACAGAGCAATGTCGATCGGGCGCGCCGACCGGGCCCAGTCGACGACGGCCGGGTAGCGGAACGGGGGCATACCGGACACGAAGGCACCGTCGGCCAGCTCGGACGCGAGCCGGTTGAGCCGGGGCCCGCGTGCGCCCACGAACACCGGCAGCGGCGCGCCGGCGGCCGCCTCGTCGACGGTGATGTCCGGCGGTGCGTAACCGGCCGTCGGTGTCCGGGTCGCAACAGCCCGGGTGACCTCGAGGAACTCACGCACACGGTCGACGGGCTTGCGGGCCTCCAGGCCGAACGGCGCCAGCGACATCTGTCCCCCCGCACCAACCCCGAGCACGGCTCGGCCCCCGCTGAGCTCGTGGATGGTGAGCATGCTCGCGGCGGCGACACCCGGATGGCGAACGTACGGGTTCGTGATGCCGGTGGCCAGCCGGATCCGGTTGGTGACGACCGCGGCCGCGGCGAGCACGGCGAAGGGGTCGCGGGCCGGCCCCTCGTCCCCCACCCACAGCTCGTCGAGGCCGAGTTCCTCGACATGGCGGGCCAAGTCGACTAGTTCCGGTGCCGGCACGTCGGGGAACACCCACACGCCGGTGGAGGGAACTGTGTCTCCGCTCACGGCTCCGGCCTACCATCGGTGCCGTGGCCTGGATTGACACCGTGGATTGGGCCGACGCCGAGGGCCCCCTGCGCGACGCCTACGACTGGCAGGCGGCCGCGCTGGGGGAGCCGGCCGAGTTCACCATGCTGGGCAGCCTCTACCCGCCCATCGTCGAGGAGCGGCTGCGGCTCTATCGCGCGGTCGAGCACTGCCCGTCGCAGCTCACCGCCATCGAGCGCCAGGCGGCTGCGCTGGTGACGTCCCGGCTCAACGGCACCGACCACTGTGCGTCGGGGCTGCGGCTCAAGCTCGAGTCGCTCGGTCTGGCCCCCGGAGCGCTCGACGCGATCGACGCCGATCCGGCCGAAGTGCATACCGGCGAGGGTCGCTTCGATGCCATCTGCGGGTATGCGGCCAAGCTCACCCTGTCGCCCGCCGCGGTCACCCGGGACGACCTCGATCCGCTGCGCGAGCACGGGCTGAGCGACCTCGACATCCTCGATCTCAACAACATGGTCGCCTACTACGCCTACATCAACCGGGTGGTGATGGGCCTCGGGCTCCGCAGCGTGATGTCGTCCACCCACCAGGCGACGAGCGCGGTTCCCGGCGAGCGCTGACATCGGCTGCCTCACAGCTGGGGCACCACCTCGGCGGCGAGGACTCCCACGGTTCTGAGCGAGCTGGCGTCGTCCTGGCCGGGCACGATCGAGATGTCTCGCACGCCCAGCTCGGCGTAGCGGCTCAGGGTGTCGACGAGCTGGTCCACCGAGCCGGTGATCGCGTTCCAGTCGACGACGTTGCCGGTCACATCGTGGGTGCCGTATTCGAGCCTGGTCCGGTGAGCCAGGAACGTCCCGCCCGCGTCGAAGAAGCGTCGGGCGACCGGGGCGAGTTCGTCCGGTGTGGCCCGTGTGGACTGGAAGGGCAGCCCCCGGGCCACGGCTCGGGCCATGGTGGCAGCGCCCCCGGCCAGCCACAGCGGCGGCGGCCCGGCGCTGGAGGGTCCGGGGGAGAGGCTCTCCTCGGAGAGCAGCTGGTGCAACTGGTCGAGGCGGGCCTCGAAGACGGCCCCGCGGTCACCGAAGGCGATGCCCCGAGCTTCGAGGTCCTGGGGCCAGAAGCCCGGGGTGACGACGAGCACGAACCCGCCACCCGCCATCCGGTTGAGGGTGTTGGCCTGCTTGGCCAGCCAGGCCGGGTCCCGCAGCGGCAGGACTGCCGCGGTGATGCCGGTGCGGGCGGTGGGATAGCGCCCGGCCAGCCAGGCCAGCTCGGTCAGGCTCTCCATCCCGCCGGCCCAGCCTGCGAAGTCGGCGTTGGCCAGGTAGCCGTCGCCGAGCCAGAGCGTGTCGAGGCCGCCCTCCACCGCGATCCTGCTCAGTTCGAGCGCCGTCTCCCGTGTAGTGGCGAACGGCGAGATCCCGATCCGCACATCAGCTCCGGCGCATGGTTTCTCGCCCTCCTCTTGGTGGACGAACCGTAGTGCGGGTCCCAGGAGTTGTGGGGACTGGGGATCGGTCCGACTAGGTTCATGTGCGCCCGGACGACGATTGAGGCTCGATGAGCAACGGCGAGAAGTCCGACGAGAAGGCATCCACTGCGGAGTCGAAGTCCGGCCCTGGACCGAGGCTGCTGTCGGGCGGCAACCCGCAGATCCCCAAGGGGGAGGGCGACGGCCCCGTCCAGGACTACATCGCGGCGATGCCCGGATGGAAGCGCAGCGTCGGCGAGCAGCTCGACGGGCTCATCGTGCGGGTCGTCCCCGAGGTGCACAAGGCGGTGAAGTGGAACCAGCCGTTCTACGGCCTCGAGGGCGAGGGCTGGTTCGTAGCGTTCCGCTGCTTCGACCGGTACATCAAGGTGACCCTCTTCAGAGGGACCTCGCTCGAGCCGGTCCCGCCCGAGAGTTCCAAGGTGCCTGAGGTGCGCTACTTCCACATCTACGAGGACGACGACCTGCACGAGAGTCCGTTCGCCTCCTGGGTCGATCAGGCCAGCAAGCTGCCCGGCGAGAAACTCTGACCCCGGCCCACGGCCGGGCGCCCCTCAGTACGGCAGGCCGACCGCGTGGGTCAGGAACTCCATGTAGGGCGAGGCGGTGCGGCAGGCGTCGGCGAAGTCGTCGATGAATCCCGATTGGGTGACCTCGTCCTCGTCGAATGTGCAGGTGGCCACGTGGTCCTTGCGCTTGAGGTCCTCGATGCGCTGGTGGTCGGGATCGAATCCCTTGGGCGGGCGCTTCAGCGAGTCCCCCTCCAGGTCGAACTCCTCAGCGAATCCAGGGTCGGTGATCGCCGCCTCCCAGCCGGCCTGGTCGGCGACGATGCGCTCGCGGATCCGCCCCAGCGCGGCTGTGTCGGGCCGCCACAGGCCGACGCCTGCGAAGACCTCGCCGGGGGCCAGGTGCAGGTAGAAGCCCGGCGCGTGGACCGACTTGCCGGCCTCGTGGCGGAACTGGACCGCGGCCTGGGTCTTGTAGGGCGTCTTGTCCTTGGAGAAGCGCACGTCGCGGTAGATCCGGAACATGGAGCCGCCGTTGGCCCGGGTATCGGCCACGAAGTGCTCGCTGATCGAGTGCAGGTAGGGCTCGAAGTCCTCGATGAACGCCAGCAGCGGTTCTTTGAGGTGCCTCTCGTAGCGGCCCTTGTTCTCACCGAACCACTCGCGGTTGTTGTTGGCCCGCAACTCGAGAAGGAACTGGAACAACTCGTGGCCGAAATGGGATTGCATTACGGCGTTCTATCCCAGAACGCCCGCAGAGCCGACGGTGGGCCTGTCAGTGGGGGGTCAGTGACATGGGGAAGGTGTCGAGCACTTCGGCGCCGTTGTCGGCGACGTAGATTTGGTTCTCGAGCTTTACTCCCACGGGCCCGCCGGGCTCGCCGACGTACACCTCTAGGCACATCACCACACTGTCCTCGATGACGCCGTCGTAGCCGTAGGCGTCCCAGTCCTGGATGTAGTGGATCATGGGGTACTCGGTGGACAGGCCCAGGCCGTGGGCGATGTCGGCGTACCGGTTGGGCAGGTAGCGGTCCGGCAGCTGGTAGCTGCGTTCGGCGAACTCCCGGAAGGTCAACCCGGGCTCGAGGAGGGCGCAGTTGTGGGCGAGCACCTCGCAGCCGAGCGAGTGCAGTGATTGCTGCTGCGAAGTCGGTTCGCGGCCCGGTGTGACCCAGCTGCGGGACATGTCGACGGCGTAGCCGTAGGGGCCGATCAGGTCGGTGTCGAAGCAGACGAGGTCGCCGGCTTCGATTACCCGGTGGGAGCACTCCGCGAACCACGGATTGGTGCGCGGGCCGCTCGACAGCAGCCGGGTCTCGACCCACTCCCCGCCGCGGGCGATGTTGCCGGCGTGCAGCTGCGACCACAGTTGGGCCTCGGTGATCCCGGGCTCGAGCGCGTGCCACATCTCCCATACGGCTTGCTGGCCGGCGTGCACGGCCCGGCGCATGGCTGCGATCTCTTCGGGGTGCTTGCGGTAACGGGCCAACTCGGCCGTCCGCATAGTGGCGACGGTGTCGAGGCCGCGGCGCTGCAGCGCGGCCAGCCCGAGAGACTCGCACTTGTCGAGCCCGACCCGCAGGCTGCCTCGGCCATGGCTCCGCACTAGGTCGGCGATCTCGTCGGCCCAACGATCGGCCGCTTCGGCCTCCCGGGGGCCGTTCTCGAAGAAGAACCAGCCCGTCGCCGGCCTGACCTCGTCGATCAACGGCAGGTGCTCGACCAGGTGCTCGCAGCGGGCCAGGTCGAACAGGACGACCGGACCGTCGGTGGCCACGAACGCGTACCGCACCGGGTTATGGGTGGTCCACACCTGCATGTTGGTCGCGTCGGTGGCGTACCGGATGTTGAGCGGGTCGAACAGAACGATGCCGGCCAGGTCCTCGGCCTCAAGCTGCTGGCGGAGTTGCTGGAGCCGCCACGAGCGGACGGCGTCCATATCCGGGGCCCGCAGTCCGGCCGCCTCCCACTCCGCGGCGGCCGGGTTGGATGCAGCCCCGGAATCGATGTCAAGCACAGGACTCGCTCCCCTCAGGTGCCCCGACCGCATGCTGCCAGCGGGGACTCGCATCCGCAGACCCGCTCACTCCAACGTCCTCGCGCGGGTCGCGCCGGTCTTGGGCAGACTGAGTTGATGGCCGCAGGGAGTGCTCTCGTCTTTGATCTGTTCCATACGCTGGTTGATCCAGAGTATTTTCGCTTGCCTCGGTTCTACAGGGCGGCGGCGGTCGCTGAAGTCTGTGGGGTGGATCGCGGCCGGGGGGCCGGTCCGCCTGTAGTCGGCTCGGTGGCCGAGTGCTCAGGTCTCCCTGCGCAGGCGGTGGATTCCGCGCCCCCCGTAACGGCTCAATGTAACTGATCGGTGCCGTAGTGGAGCGATGGGCGACCCGTCGAACCGCGGTCGCGGCATTGGTGGGTGTCGTCGGCTGCGTGGCGGGCCTCGCCTGGCGGCAGTCGCGGCTGGCGGGACTGGACCTGCTCGATAGTCGGGGCTGGTACACACCCGAAGACGCGGCCGACCTGTTCGACGCCCTCGACCGGCTCGACGCGAGTGCGAGGGCCGTCTATGCGGCGACCGCGCTCACCATCGACATGGTCTTTCCGGCCTCCTACGGCCTGCTGCTCGCGGTCCTGCTGTTCCGGCTGTTCCGAGGCGGGGCGCGGCTGTATCTGCTGCCGCTGGCGGTCGCGCTGGCCGACGTGCTGGAGAACATCACCATTGCAGCGCTGGCGCTGAGCCACGACGGCGCGCCGTCCCCGCTGGCCTGGCCGGCCGCGGTGTTCACCTTGGTCAAGTGGGTGCTGTTGGTGGTGACGCTGGCAGCGACATGCGTCGGCGGGGTGCGCTGGCTATGGGCCCGCACACGACGCCCGCGCTGACCAACGATTCAGCGGCTGCGCCGCGACGGTCAGCGCGGGTTCTTGCCCCTAAGCGCCAGGAGCGGTGCTCCGCTCGTCGAGGAGACTCAGCAGCCTGGTGGTTGTCCTCCAGTTGCGGATGGTCATGTTCTGGTATTGCGGGGTGCTGGCGATCCGG
>VXNG01000257.1 GCA_009840695.1 Acidimicrobiaceae bacterium | reverse complement strand
CGCGGCCTACACCGTCGCCCACTACTTCAGCTACCTGCTGCTGGAGGGCCAGCAGATCATCGCCCACCTCTCCGACCCCTTCGGCCGGGGGTGGGACCTCTTCGGCACGGCCACCTACCTGGTGGACTACACCGCGATCTCCACCGACACCATCGCCTGGACGCAGACCGCGGCCATCGCTGCGGGCCACGTTCTGGCCGTCGCGGTGGCCCATGACCGGGCGGTGGAGCGCTGGCCCCACCGACTGGCGATGCGCTCGCAGTACCCGATGCTGGCCGTGATGATCTGCTACACCGTCATCGGCCTACTGCTCCTGCTGGGCGCCTAGTACCGCGACAGGCGAGGATCGCCAGATCGCGAGCCGGGATGCGCCGGGCAGCAGCCAGCCGGACGTAACATCGAAGGCGGTGTCATCCGAAGTCCTGCAGGCCCCGCTCGTTCTTGAATATCCGTTCACCCGCTCCACCGGCCCGGTGATCGGCGCGTTCCTGACCGGGCTCCGCGAGGGCGTGATCTGCGGCATCCGCCGTGCCGACGGCACGGTTCTGTGCCCCCCGCAGGAGTACGACCCCCTCACCGCGGAACCGCTCACCGAGCTCGTGGAGGTGGGCCAGTCGGGCGAGGTGCTCACATGGGCCTGGAACGGCGACCCGCGTCCCATGCAGCCCTTCGACCGCCCGTTCGCTTGGGCTCTGATCCGCCTCGACGGAGCCGACACCTCCATGCTGCACGCGGTGTTCGCCGGCGGCGCGGCCGAGATGTCGACCGGCATGAGGGTCCGGGTCGTATGGCGCTCAGAGCGCGAGGGGCACATCGCCGACATTGCCGGCTTCGAACCGATCCCGGCAGAGGACTCGCCGTGACGGGCGAATCCACCGCGACCGACCCGCTGGCCCCGCCCGCCGGGCTGGCCGCGCCGGTGACGGTGCCTGAAGCGCTCTCCGGTGCCGAACCGGTGGAGAGCGTGTGTACGCCGATCCGGATGACCTACACGTACACGCCGGGGCGGGCACTGTCTGGATACCTGCGGGCCATGGTCGGCAAGCGGATCCTCGGGGAGCGCTGCCCGGCCACCGGCCAAGTGTTCGTTCCGCCCCGCGGCGTGAGCCCGTTGGCTGGCACGGCCACCAGCGAAGTCGTTGAGCTGCCCGACACCGGTTACGTCGACTCGTTCAACATCACTCGGGTTCCCATCGAGCGGCGGCCCGATCTGAAACCCCCCTACTGCAGCGCCTGGATCGTGCTCGACGGCGCGTCGGTGGGATTCATGGGGCTAGTCATCAACATCGCGCCGGAGGAGGTCTGCATCGGCATGCGGGTGCGGGCCGTGTGGAAGCCCGACGAAGAACTCGAGACCTCCGCGGCCAACATCCTGGGCTGGGAGCCCACCGGCGAGCCCGACGAGGTCATCACCGACTACGAGCGGATCGGCCGGGTGGAGGCAACGCCAGCATGATCGACGTTCGAGAGCCGTGGCAGGGGTGACGCCAGCATGATCGACGTCGCCGTCGTGGGCTTCGCGCAGCGCCAGGAGGCAGCCATCTCCGGCGAGTCCGAGGTGGAGTTCATGGTTCCGCTCATGGCTGAGGCCAAGTCGTCGGTCGGCCTGACGCAGGCCGACATGGGGTTCACCTGCTCGGGCTCCTCGGACTTCCTGGCCGGGCAGGCGTTCTCGTTCGTGATGACCATTGACGGCACCGGTCCGGTGCCCCCCATCAGCGAGAGCCACGTCGAGCAGGACGGCGCCTGGGCGCTCTACGAGGCCTGGGTGAAGATCCAGTGCGGCGGCATAGACACCGCCTTCGTGTACGGCTACGGCAAGTCCTCGCCGGGATCGGTGCGCGATGTGCTGGCCACCCAGATGGACCCCTACTACGTGTGCCCGCTGTGGCCCGACTCGTACGCGATCGAGGCGCTGGCGGCACGGCTCATGCTGGAGGGCGGCCACGTCAGCGAGCACCGCCTGGCCGAGATCGCGGCCCGTAGCCGGGCCGGCGCCGCCTCCAACCCCCACGCGGTCCGGTCCGAGCCCAAGTCGGTGGCCGAGATCCTCGCCGAGGACTACGCGGTCGATCCGCTACGGCCCTCAGACCTCCCGGCCGAGGCTGACGGCGGCTGCGCGGTGGTGCTCGCGGCCGGCGATCGGGCCCGCGAGCTGTGCGAGCGCCCGGCCTGGATACGGGGCATGGACCATCGCAGTGACGCTCACACCCTCGGCGTTCGGGACCTGACCTCGTCGGCCTCGGCCCGGCTGGCCGCGCACCACGCCGGCGTGGCCGGCGACAAGATCGACCTGGCCGAGCTCTACGGCCCGTTCACCACCTCCGAGCACCGGCTGATCGAGGCCCTCGGCCTGGACGAGGACCGCACCGCCGTCAACCCGTCGGGAGGAGCCCTCGCCGCGCACACCATGATGGCCTCGGGACTCATCCGCATCGGTGAGGCCGCATCGCGGATCTGGCGTGGCGACGGCGACCGGGCCGTGGCCCACGCCACATCGGGCCCGTGCCTGCAGCAGAACCTGGTCTGCGTCCTGGAGGGCGACTGACATGGCCACACGAATTGGCAGCGGAGGGTGCCCGTTCGGGCGTTCTGGGCTGCCAATTCGCGGATGCGTCCTGGAGGGTGACTGATCGTGGCCGCTGAGCGCACCGCGGTTATCGGCGTCGGCCAGACGAAATACGCCGCGGCCCGCCGCGACGTGTCCATCGCCGGGCTGCTGCGCGAGGCCGCCTACCGGGCGCTGGAGATGGCCGGCAAGACCTGGAGCGACATCGACGCGGTGATCATCGGCAAGGCACCGGACTTCTTCGAGGGCGTGATGATGCCCGAGGTATACCTGGCCGAGGCGCTGGGAGCGGTCGGCAAGCCGATCATGCGGGTGCACACCGCGGGGTCGGTAGGGGGCTCGACCGGCTGCGTGGCCGCCTCGATGGTGCAGAGCCGCATCCACCGTTGCGTGCTCACCATCGGCTGGGAGAAGCAGTCGGAGTCCAACGCCATGTGGGCCCTGTCGCTCCCGCAGCCCTTCGCCACGTCGGTCAACGCCGGGGCGGGCGGCTACTTCTCGCCCATCATTCGCCGCTACATGATGATGACGGGCGCTCCCGAACTCATCGGCTGCATGGTGGCCCACAAGGACCGCCGTCAGGCCCTGCTCAACCCCTATGCCCACCTCCACCAGCACGACCTCACCTTCGAGCAGGTGGTGGACTCGCCGATGCTGTGGGACCCGATCCGCTACTCCGAGACCTGCCCGTCCTCCGACGGCGCCTGCGCCATGGTCCTTGTCGACGAAGCGGGCGGGGATCAGCATCCCGGACCGGTCGCCTGGGTGCACGGCACGGCCATGCGCAGCGAGAGCAACAGCTACGGCGGCAGGAACATGGTGTCGCCGGCCGCGTCCGAGCAGTGCGCCGACGACGTGTTCGCCCAGGCCGGCATCGTCGACCGGAGAGCCGAGATCGACGCGGTCGAGATGTACGTGCCCTTCTCGTGGTACGAGCCGATGTGGCTGGAGAGCCTGGGTTTCGCCGCCACCGGCGAGGGCTGGCGCATGGTGGAGTCGGGCGCCACCGAGCTCGACGGCGGTGACCTGCCGGTCAACTGCTCCGGAGGCGTCCTGTCCAGCAACCCGATCGGTGCCTCCGGCATGATCCGGTTCGCCGAAGCGGCACTGCAAGTGATGGGCGCGGCCGGCGATCACCAGGTGGACGGTGCCCGCCGGGCGGTGGGCCATGCCTACGGCGGCGGGGCCCAGTACTTCGCCATGTGGGTCGTCGGCTCCGACAAGCCCTAGCTCCCATGGGCGCGGAGCACGCTGGGGGATCTAGACGAACCGGCCTCCGACATATTGCGTACAGATTGCGAAAGTATTGCTTTTCCATTACGGTCCATTCTGTGCGTAGGCTGCGCCGCCTCTCTGGCGCGCTGCTGCTGATCGTGTCGGCAGCAGCGTTGATGGCGACCGCCGCCCTGGGTCAGAGCGATGGACGGATCGAGGATCTTCGACGGCAGCGGGAGCAGCTGGCGCGCGACGCCGCCGACGTAGCCAGCCAGGTCGATGCTCTCATCGCAGACGACGAGGCCCTGATCGACGCGCTCGCTGAGCTGGACGGCTACGTCGAACTCCAGGAGACCCGCATCGAGGCGGCCGAGGCGGCCATTCTCGCCGCGGAAGCCGAGGCGGCGGCGGCCCGAGCCGAGGCCGAATGGTTCGTCGACGAGATCGAGACCATTCGGGAGCGCCTCCGGCAGCGAGCCATCCAGGCCTACGTGCAGCCGCCCGTCGACTTCGTCGAGCAGTTCTCGACCAGCCTCAACGAGAGCGCGGTGAAGCTGTTCCTGCTCGATCTGGCCATAGGCAACGAACTGGAGATCACCGACGAGCTGCGCACTGCGGAGGCCCAGCTCGAGGCGGTGCGCCGGCGGGCCCTCGACCGGGCCGAGGACGCCGACGAGGAGCGGCAGGCCCAGCAGCAGCGCCTCGCCGACCTCGAGGACGCCCGCGCCGCGGCGATGGAGCTGCGTCTGGAGATCCAATCCCGCATCGAGGAATGGAATCTCGTGTCGGCCGACATCGAGCAGTCCGACAAGGAGATGGAGCAGGAGATCTTCCGCATCGAGGAGGAGATCCGGCGCAGAGAGGAGGAGCGGCGCCGCCAGGAGGAGGAGGCCCGCCGCCGCGCCATCGAGGAGGAGCGGCGCCGCCACGAAGCCGAGCACGGCCCCTTCGAGCTGGTGGCCTGGCCCGCGGACGGGGAGAAGACGTCGGGGTTCGGGCCGCGGGTCCACCCCATCTTCGGGACGGTGCGCCAGCACAACGGGATCGACCTCGGCGGCGACACCGGGGACCGGGTCAGGGCGGCCCGTTCCGGCGAGGTGATCCTGGCCGGTCAGCGCGGCGGCTTCGGCAACACCATCGTGATCTACCACGGGCTCGGGTACAGCACGCTCTACGCCCACCTAAGCCGCATCGAGGTGTCCGAGGGCCAGAACGTGCAGAGCGGGGACCGAATCGGCGCGGTCGGCTCGACCGGATGGTCCACCGGCCCCCACCTGCACTTCGAGCTGCGCATCGACGGCAAGGCCGTAGACCCCACGCCGTTCCTGCCGTGAACGGGTCGGGCATGGATGGCGCGCCGCGCCCGGGTGGGCGCGCCCGGCGGGCTGTGGCCCTGCGGATCCGGAGGGCGGCGTCGTGAAACGCCGGTCATGGGCACTGCTGCTGGCCGGCGACCAGCAAGGCGAGGCGCCCGCGACGGGATCTCCCGACCTTGTGATCGCCGCTGACGGCGGGCTGGACGCGGCCCGCCACTGGCGACTGCGGGTCGACGCCGTGGTGGGCGACATGGACTCCGCCAGCGAGACCGCGCTGGACTGGGCCAAGCGCAGCGGCGCAACCGTCGACGCCCATCCTGCCGACAAGGACGCCACCGATCTCGAACTGGCCATGGCCGCCGCGCTGGGACAGGTCGAGGCGGTGCATGTGCTGCTGCCCGCCGGAGGGCGGCTCGATCAGGCGATGGCCAGCCTGGCGGTGCTGGCCTCGCCCCGCTGGGCTGCACTGGAAGTGACGGCCACGGTGGGGGAGGCCCATGTGACCGTGGTGAGAGGACTGCGCCGCCTGCGCGGCGAGGTGGGAGAGGTCGTGTCACTGCTGGCCGTCGGCGGGCCCGCCCTCGTAGCGTCCACGTCCGGTCTGCTGTTCCCGCTGGTCGAGGAGGCGCTGAGCCCGACCTCCGGGCGCGGCACGTCCAACGTGATCGTGGCCGCGCCGCCGACGGTGGACGTGGTGGAGGGCGTCCTGCTCGCCATCAGGCCGGGGATCGACCCCGACTAGAGCCCCGCCGGGTGCTTCGCCGGGTGAGGCGCCCGAATGGGAGCGGATCGCGGCCGGCCATTAGCGTCCCGCTGTGGGCTTCGAGATGACGGCTCTGCTCAGGGCGGGGCTCGCCGACGGGCAAGCCCAATGGGCGGGGGATCCGCCGTTCAACTTCGTCGGCGGCCACAACGACTCTGCCAGCGTGCCCTTCGGCGGCTTCGCCGAGGCGGCGGCCACCGCCCTGGCCCGCCACGGCCCGGCTCTGGCCTTCTACAACCTGGGCGGAAGCCCCCAGGGCCACCTGCCGCTGCGGGAGTTCATCTCCGAGGCCCTCGCCCGCAGGGCGCACATGTCCACCGACGCGTCGGAGGTCCTGGTCACCTCAGGCTCTTTGCAGGCGCTCGACCTGGTGAACGCCGGGCTGCTCGCGCCCGGCGACCCGGTGATCGTCGAGAAGGCCACCTACGCCGGCACTTTGAGCCGTCTGGCCGCCCTGCGAGCCGATGTGCACGGTGTCGAACTCGACTCCGACGGCATGCGCGTCGATCATCTCAACGACGTGCTGGAGTCGCTGAGGCGCCAGGGCCGGCGGCCGAAGTTCATCTACACAATCCCGACGGTGCAGAACCCGACAGGCACGGTGATGCCGGTGGCGCGCCGGCGCGAACTGCTGGAGACGGCCCGCCGCTACGAGGTCGCCATCTTCGAGGACGACTGTTACGCCGACCTGGTATTCAACGGAGACCGGCCGCCGACGGTCCGCTCACTGGACTCGGGCGGCGGCCAGGTCGTGTACTGCGGATCATTCTCCAAGACGCTCGCCCCCGCATTACGGCTGGGCTACATCGTGGCCGACTGGCCGGTGATGAGCCGGCTGCTGGCGCTCAAGACCGACGCGGGGTCGGGAGCGCTGGAGCAGATCACGGTGGCGGAGTACGCCGCGGCCCACTTCGACGACCACGTCGACGCGCTCACCGCGGTGCTGAGCAAGAAATGCGACGCGATCTGCGGTGCCCTGCGGGACAGCTTCGGAGAACTCGCCCGCTTCGAGGAGCCCCGGGGCGGGATCTTCGTGTGGGTGGCCCTGCCCGACGGCGTCGACACGGACCGCCTGGTGACGCCGGCGGCGGCGCGCGGTGTCGAGTTCAATCCGGGATCGGCATGGTGCACCGATCCTGACTACGGAGCGAGCCGGATGCGTCTCTGCTTCGGTCATCTTCCCCCCGACGACATTGCGGCAGGTATCGCCGCTCTGGCCGAAGTAGTGAGAGCCAGCTTGAGCTGACAGGTCGGAGCGGGCAGATGATCGGGCGGCGTGGCGAACATCGGCGAAGGCTCTTCCCAGCCGTGCTTGCAGCCGCGACGGTCGCAGCGACCGCCCTCAGTGCTACCTCCGGCGCCGGCGCCGAGACCACTCTGGGGGCCGGATCCGTAACCGTGAAGGAATCGACCCAGCGGCTGGTCGGCGAGTTCTCGAAGGTGTCGTCGCTGGGGATCGCACCGAGTTCGATGTGCCTGACCGTGTTGCTCGACGACGACGTGATCGTCGATGACCAGGGCGACACCGCCCTCGTACCGGCGTCGCTCATGAAGATCGTTACCGCAGCGGCCGCCCTGGACACTCTGGAGCCCGGCGCGACCTACAGCACAGAAGTATTCGTCCGAACCGCTTCCCTCGGTTCGATCTCCGACGGCATGTTCCACGGCGACGTGTATCTGGTCGGCGGGGGCGACCCCGTACTCAACACGCCCGGCTACGGCGAGCGCATCCCTGATGCGGTCGCTTACACCGACGTGACCGAACTGGCCGACCTAGTCCGCCAGAGCCTGGCCAAGAGGGGTGTCCGGCGGGTACAGGGCCGGATAGTGGGCGACGACTCCCGGTACCCCGACCGGGTGCGGGACTACTACCGGGAGATCCCGCCCGGCGGCGAGGATCCCGTGTGGCGATACTCCGACGACGCCGTCAACTTCGTCGGCCCGCTGTCGGGCCTGCTGATCAACGACGGCTACGTCTCCTACACCTGGAAGACGGGGATCCTGGATCGCCGCGAGTATGTGAGAGCCGCCGATCCCACCCGCCACGCGGCCTCGCTGTTCGACGACCTCCTCGAGGCCAGAGGTCTTGTGATCACCAGCCGGCCTCAGACCGGTACGGCCCCTCCGCGGTCCCAGCTGACCTCACTGGGCCGCATCGAATCCCCCAAGATGGACCAGATCGTGGCCCGGATGCTGACCCGCTCCGACAACACCATCGCGGAGATGCTGCTGAAGGAGATCGGCCGGCAAACCCTCGGATCGGAGCGCGCCGTCGCGGCCGATGTCGTCGAGGGGATCATGCAGCAGATGCTCGGACCCCTCGCAGCCGGCATCGATATCGCCGACGGCTCCGGTCTGTCCCGGTACAACCGCCTCACCTGCGCGGCCGTGGCCGAACTCCTGCGGCAGGCAGGCCCGCGCTCCCCGCTGGTGGCAGGGCTGGCGGTGGCCGGCAGAAGCGGCACGCTCAGGACCTGCGGGCCCGCGACTTGGCCACCGATTTCGGACAGCCCCAACGCCGTCTACGCCAAGACAGGCACTGCCCACCTGTCGAACGCGCTGGCCGGAGTGGCTCTAGCGGCCAACGGCGAGACGGTTACCTTCGCCATGATCGCCAACCGGCGCCACATGGACCAGCTCGACAAGTGCAACGCTCTGCGCAGGACGCTGATCAACGCGGCAGCCCGGTACACGTACGGCCCGGTCGCCGAGTTCCCGTACGAACCGGGCTTCTTCACACTCCCCGGCTAGAGGCCGAGCGGGTGGACGATGAGTCACTCGACAACGCATTGTCGCTGAGCGAGGCCGTGGCCCGAGCGGCCCGTGAGCGCAGCGAACCAGAGCGGGGTCAACTGCCGACGGCCCGGGCCGTCCAGCGGCCGTGGCGGCGCTCCAGCGTGAGGTC
>VXNG01000241.1 GCA_009840695.1 Acidimicrobiaceae bacterium | reverse complement strand
TCGAGGCCGCCCCCGCCGAGCTCGACGGGCATGTTGGCCGCGTACAGGCCCGCATCGATGGCCTTGCCGCGGATCTGGTCCACTAACTCGGGCCGGACCTGGCCGGTGCGTTCCACCTCTTCTTCGTGGGGGACCAGCTCGCGCTCAACGAAGGCGCGCACGGTGTCGACGACCATCTGCTGGTCTTCGCTGATTGAGAAGTCCAAGCCAGCCTCCTTGCTTCAGTCCTTGGGTCCGGGAATGGCCATGCGTCTGCCGGCCTGCGGCGGCACCGGCATCGACGCATGAGCGGCGGTCACCGCGGCCACTGCAGTTGCGGGGCCGGGCAGCAGCGGCGCGCTGCGACTGGCTGCGGTGTCGACGTGGACCAGCATCTGCTCGCCGGTGCATAGCACCTCGTCGTCGCGGTACATGGTGTGGAAGATATGGAGCCGCTTGGCGTCGCTGCCGAGCACCTGGGTTGTGACCCGCAAAGGCTCGCCGAGAGAGGCCTCCCGCCGGTGGTTGAGGTGGGTCTCGACCGTGTAGTAGGAGTGCCCGCCGTTCCGGTAGGCCTCGTCGATGCCCAGGTAGCGGAACAGGGCGTCCGATGCCCAGCCGAAGACCGTCAGGAACGCCCACTCGGTCATGTGGCCGTTGTAGTCCACCCAGTCGGGCTCCACCGCGGCTGAGTACAGGGCCAGCGGGGTTTCGATCTCGGTGCCGGATGTCCAGGGCTCAGCCTCGGAGGCCCTGGCGGCCAGGATCCGAGCCTCCCGCTCGGCGACGAGGCGGCCGGCGCCGATTCCGCTCGGTCGCAGCGCCCGCATCACGGACAGCAGGCAGTCGTCCCGCTGCCGCTCCAGCTCGGCGATGGACCGTCCGTCAGCCTGGTTCTCGCAGCCTGAGGCCATGGCCTCGATCAGTTCCCGGCTCAGTTCGGGCGCCTCCAGCCGGGTCCACGGCAGCTTCAGCGCGGGCCCGAACTGGCCCAGCATGTGGCGCATCCCGCCCTCACCTCCGGCCAGGTGGAAGGTGAGGTTGGTGCCCATGGCCGCCCAGCGCAGGCCGGGGCCGTAGACGATCGAGTCGTCCAGCTCGGCGGTGGTGGCGACGCAGTCGTTCACCAGATGCAGGTTCTCGCGCCAAAGTGCCTCCTGGAGACGGTCGGACAGGTAGCCCTCGACCTCGTTGCGCACCAGCAGCGGATGCATGACCAGATCGTCGTAGTGGGCCATGGCGGCCGCGACTGCCTCCTCGGTGGTGGCCTCGCCCGGCACCACCTCGACCAGGGGCAGCAGGTACACCGGGTTGAACGGGTGGCCGATGAGAAGCCGCTCCGGGTGGCTCAGCCCGTCGGCCAGGCGGCTGGGCAGCAGCCCCGACGAGCTGCTGGCGATCACGGTCGCCGGCTCGGCCGCGGCGTCGAGCCGCCCAAGTAGCGAACGCTTCACCCCTTCGTCCTCCGGGGCACTCTCCTGCACCCAGTCGGCGTTGGCCGCGACCTCCTCCGGGCTGCCCGTCCACCGCAGCCGGGCCGGATCGGCCCCCGGGAAGAGTCCCAGCCGGGTGGCCGACGGCCAGGCCCTCTCGACCGCCGCCCGGAGCCGGTCCTCAGCCCCGCCGGCAGGATCCCAGGCGATCACGTCGTGACCTCGGGCCAGGGCGCGCACCGACCAGCCGGAGCCGATCACGCCCGTTCCCGCCAGCCCGATGGTCCTCGCCGTCACGGCTCCCTCCCGCCGGCCCCAGCCGCGCCCGACTGCGGTCCCGCATTTCCGCTCCGGGCCGAAGTATCGCATCGTCGGCCCTCGACGGGACGCATCGCGGCCCCGTAGCATCGGTTCGTGGCCGAAGCGCTCGCGTACAACCCTTACGCGTTCACCGTGCACGACAACCCGTACGACACCTACCGGCGGCTGCGCGACGAGGCGCCGGCCTACTGGAACCCGGATCTGCGCTTCTGGGCGCTGAGCCGGTTCGACGATGTGCTCGAGGCGTTCCGGAATTACGAGACCTACTCCTCGGCCGGCGGCGTGGCCCTAGAGGGCAGGCGGCCCATCGACAAGACCAACCCCAGGTTTTCGGAGATCATCGAGATGGACCCCCCGGAGCACACCGTCATGCGCGGGCTTGTGTCGCGGGTGTTCACCGTCCGGCGCGTAGCCCAGATGGAGGATGAGATCCGCAGGATCGTCAACCACTACATCGACACGGTGATCGAGTCGGGACACGCCGACCTGATGGCCGATGTGGCCGGCTGCTTCCCGATGGATGTCATCTCGGCCGTGCTCGGGATACCCGAGTGCGACCGCGACATGCTGCGGGAATGCGCCGACCGGGGTCTGGTACGCGAGGACGGGACCATGGAGATCCCCCAAGAGGGAGTCGAGGCGATTCTCGAGGTGCTCGCCTATTTCACCGAGGACCTCGGCCGGCGGCGCGCCGGCGAGGTGCCCAGTGGCGGGCTGGTGTCGGACCTGCTGGAGTTGGAAGTCGACGGCCGGGCGCTGACTGAGCAGGAGCTGCTCGGCTTCTGCCTGCTGTTCGTGTTCGCTGGATTCGAGACGACGGCCAAGATGGTGGGCAGCGCCGTCGAGCTGCTGTCGCGCCATCCCGACCAGCGGGCCGCGGTGGTGGCCGACCCGTCCCTGGTCCCCCAGACGGTGGAGGAGGTCGTCCGCTTCCACAGCTCCACCCAGTACATGCATCGCACCCTCACCCGCGACATCGAGATGCACGGCCAGCAGATGCGGGAAAGCGACTCGGTGCTGCTGCTGATCGGCTCGGCCAACCAGGATGAACGGGAGTACGGCCCCACCGCGGGGGAATTCGACATCTTCCGCAACCCGGAGCGTCACGTCGGCTTCGGGTACGGCGTCCACTTCTGCCTGGGCGCGGCGCTGGCCCGCCTGGAAGGGCGAGTAGCCCTGGAGGAGATCCACCGCCGCATGGGCGACTACACGGTGGACCACGACAACAAGGTCCGGTTCCACAGCGGCAACGTCAGCGGATGGAAGACCCTGCCCATCAGCTTCACCCCCGGTCCCCGGCTGGCCAGCATCGCCAGGTGACCCGTTTCGGTTACATCGGGCTGGGCATGATGGGCTCGGCCATGGCCGAGAACCTGATCGGCCACGGGCGCGGATCGGTCACGGTCCACGACATCGACTCCGCGGCCGTTGACGCCGCGGTGTCGCTGGGGGCAGAAGCGGGCACCAGCGCGGCTGAGGTGGCCCAGGCCAGTGACGTGGTGAGCATCTGTGTGCCGGCCGCGGCCCACATCGAGGCGGTGCTGTCGGGGCCCGGCGGCATTGCCGAGGGAGTCCACGACGGGCTCAGCGTGCTCATCCACTCCACCGTGCATCCCGAAACGGTGCTGGCGGCGCGAGATGCAGCTGCCGAGTGGGGCGTGCCCGTGTTCGACGCCTGCGTGGCCGGCGGGGCCGACAACGCCCGGGCTGGCACCCTGACGGTGCTGGCCGGAGGGTTGGAGGACATGCCCCCGGCAGCCCGGGAGGTGCTCGACATATACGCGGGCACGCTCATCGACGCCGGGCCGGCGGGGTCAGGAGCGGCTCTCAAGATCGCCATCAACGTGATGACCTACGCCCAGTTCGCGGCGGCGGCCGCGGCCCATGACATGGTGGCCAGCACCGGCGGAGAGCCGGCTGCGCTGCTGGAGGCGTGGAGGTCTATGGGCCAACTGGGTGCGCTCACTGAGCAGTACTGCGCCTTGCTGGAGATACCCGACGAGCACATCCAGGGCGAGCTGAGGACCATGCTGCAGACCCAGGCCGGCATCGCCACCAAGGATCTGTCGCTGGCACTGGAGCTGGGATGCACGCGGCCCGGCGCCGCCGCCCTTCTGGAGGCAGTGCAGGCCGCCATGCCCGCCGTCTACAACGTCCACGAAGCGAACGAGGAGACCGGATGACCGCCGACAACACCGCCGACACGCCAGCCGACGACACCTACGAGCGCGGCGTGGCCATGGTGACCGAGATCTACCAGGGTGAGGTCCCGGCGTTGCCCGAGGGCACCATGGCCTTCAACGACGTGATGATGCGCAGCCTGTTCGCCGAGGTGTGGGACCGCGACGTGCTGTCGATCCGGGACCGGCGCCTGCTCCTCATGGGCGTGATCGCGGCCCGGGGCTCAACCGACGTGTGGAAGCTCCAGGCCCAGTCGGCCCTCAAGCGAGGCGAGCTGACCCCCGACCAGCTGCGGGAGACCCTCATCGCACTGGCCCCCTACGCCGGCTACCCGGTCGTGGCCCCTCTGATAGGCCCCTGCGAGACCGCCATCAACGACTGGACCGAAGCCCAGGACTGAGTCGGCCGATGAGCCGCCGGCCGCATCGGACCGTCAATCAACGGACCAGACGAGAACGCTGAAGGCGCCCATGCCGGTCGGGTCGAGTAGCGCCTCGGCCTCGCGGATTCGGCTACGGGCCTTCATCGCGTCGAGGTCGCCGACGCCCGCCCGTTCGGCCCAGGCTGCCCGACCCTCGGCCACCAGTTCGTCGATGCCGTAGGCTCGCAGAAACTCAGCCTGGGTACACACCTCGGCCCGGTGGTCGGCCTGCACCTGGTCCAGAGCCACGTCCGCGGTGATGTCGCACGTCCCCGGATCGGCCAGCCACCAGGAGTCGTCATCGTGGTCCCGGTGGGTCCGCAGCCAGCCCAATCCGGCCGCAGGGTCATCCGACCGTTCGGCCCGCTCGGCCAGTACGTCGGTGATCGCTCCGTAGTCGAAAGCGACAATCCGGCCCCGCCCGAGCACCCGGCGGGCTTCCGCCATCCAGCTGCGAGCAGCTCGCTGAACCGGCACCCGTGTCCCTGTCGCGACTTCGGGCAGCCCGGCGACGAGCTCCGGGGACGCTGGGGTCGCAACCAGCGAGAAGCGACCGCTTGCACCCTCCTCGACGGCGACCCGCAGTTCCTCCCAGCCGCTGGCAGTGCGGCGAACCAAGTCGAAGGGCAGGTTGTCCAGGAACTCGTTGGCCACGATTACTCCCGCAGACACGCCCTGGGGCAGCGCGTCCGACACCTGGGCCACACTCGCCACCAACGGGTGCTCCGGATGCAGGGCCCGCTGCGGGGGCGACAACTCCACCAGCACCAGCCGCAGCGCGCCCGCAGACAAGCAGTCCGGCTCGGACGCCAGCACCGAGCGAGCCAGCGTGCCCGGCCCCGCCCCCCAGTCGATCACGGTGAACGGATCGGTCTCACCCAGCTCGGCCCACCAAGCATCCAGTGCCCGGGCCAGTACCGCACCGAACAGCGGCCCCACTTCGGGAGCGGTCAGAAAATGCCCCGAGTGTCCCCCGGCCCGGCCCCCACCGGAGTGCATGTAGAACCCACCGTCGGGGTCGTAGAGGCACGCCTCCGCATAATCCGAGACCGGCATCGGGCCCCGCTCCCCGATCCGACGAGCAATCCGCTCGGCGAGCGGCGCTCGGACGCCATCGCCGTACTTGCCCGCCGCAGGCAGCGAGACGGAATCAGCCACGGTTCCAACGCTACGGGCACCTCGCTCTAGTGTGGGAACGTGAGAGCGGTGCCCGTGGCGCCGGGCGAGCGGATCACTGCGCTCGACGCGGTGCGCGGCGTGGCCGTGCTCGGCATCCTCACCATGAACGCCGTGTCCTATGGCCTGTCCCCCGCGGCCTATTGGAACCTGGATGCGGGCGGAAGCGACACGTGGCTCGACTGGCTGATCGGCGGTACAGGCGAGGTGCTGTTCGATCAGAAGTTCATGGGCCTGTTCTCGCTGCTGTTCGGCGCCGGTGTGGTGCTGTTCGCCGAGCGAGCCGAGGCCAAGGGGCGGCGGGCCGGATGGTTCAGCCTGTGGCGAAACATCCTGCTGCTGTTCATAGGTCTGGCCCATATGGCCCTGTGGGACGGCGACATCCTGGTGGTCTACGCGGTCTGTGCGCCGCTGGTGATCCTGCTGCGCCGCAGGAAGCCCGCGACGCTGCTGGTGGCCGGCTCGCTGATCGTGCTGTCGTCGGCCGCGGGGGCAGCTTTGGTGCAGTCGAACGTCGAGGACCCGATAGGCGAACTGGGTGAGGGCCTGTGGTTCGACGCCGGCTCCATGTCCGACGCCGCCGGCGGATGGTTCCTCTACGACGTCCTCGCTCGCGGCCTGGGCATGATGCTGATCGGCGTGGCGCTGTACCGCCTCGACGTGCTTACCGGTCGCCGTGACCGCGACTTCTACCGCCGCATGGTTGCGACGGGGCTCTTGTTCGGGCTGCCGCTGGCCGCGCTGGGGCTTGCGCTGGTGGCCGCAGCCGGCTTCTCCGGCGACTTAGCCCTGGTCGGCTCGGTGCCCAACACCGTCGCCACCATCCCGATTGTGCTGGGCTACGTAAGCGCCGTCACGCTGTGGGACGCGGCCTCAGACTCGCCGCTGCGCAGGCGGGTGCGCGCCGCCGGCCAGATGGCGCTGACCAACTACCTCACACAGACGGTCATCGGCATCGCGGTGCTGCGAGGCCTGTTCGATCGCGGGCAGTTGAGCCGTAGCGGCATCGCGGTGTTCGTTCTGGCAGTGTGGGCGCTTCAGTTGTGGTGGTCGCAGGCGTGGCTGGCCCGATTCCGCTACGGCCCCGCCGAGTGGCTGTGGAGGGTGGCCACCTATCGCCGCTGGCAGCCGCTACGCCTCAACTCCCCCTAGACCCGGCCCGACAGGCTCCTGCAGATCAGCGATAGCGCGTTCTGAACGTCATTCACAGCGCGTTCTGAAGGTAGATCGCCGCGCGCTCTGCTTCATTCTGTAGTATATTACTGTTTTCATATTATATCACACCGAAGAAGGCGGCCTTGCACGGACAACCTCTGGACCCAGCCAAACCGATTGTCAATAAAAGTTGACAATCGGCTATGGTGCTAGCAGACTCCTCAATGGAAGCCACGGCGAGTGCGCACAAGCACGGAGTACCCATCGAAGACATGCAGCACGCACTACGACACCACCTGCAAGCCTTCCCACAAGATGAGCGGGGCTTCAAGATGTTCGTCGGCCCGTCAACAACTGGCGAACTCCTTGAGATCGGAGTTGTCACCCGTGATGATCAGGCCCGCATTGTCCACGCAATGCCCGCCCGGACCAAGTTCCGGCTAAGGACGTGAGGACGTGAACGACGACTTGGCACCGCGGCACGACCGCGTACCGGAGAGTTGGTGGGACGAGCGAGCCGAAGCCTTCGAGACGTGGGCCGACAGCGTGCACCCGGCCGACCTGGAGCCCGCCGACACTCGGGCTTTGCAAACGATCACGAGGTTGACTGACCTGCGTAAGGAGATCGAGGCTGCCATCTTCGATGCAGTCCGCGAGGCTCGCCGGACGGGCCACACCTGGTCCGAGATAGGTGTCATGCTCGGCGTGAGCAAGCAGGCCGCCCAGCAAAGGTACGGACCAATGCTTGCTGACGGCCCAGTCGAGGGAGCGCGAGCGGTGATCGACACCGATGAGCGACTGGACGCGGACCGGTACCTAGCCGACGCGTAAACGTACAGATGCGATGACGGCGTGACCACGGTCCTACGACTTCCTGACGAGGTTGCCGCCCTACTTGAGAGGCGCGCCTCGGAACGGGGACTCACGCTCACAGAACTCGTCTCCAAAATGGCCCGACGACCGAGGGACCCGCGGGCGCTGGAGGCCTTCACCGGATGTGCCGAAATAGCCGTCGATGAGCCCTTCGACATACACCGGGCACGCGTCGATGCCGCCGACGAGCTGCTGCGAGACTTCGACGACCGGAGCGCAGATTGAGGCCTTGCCACCTGAACCAGTCCCGATAGGCCTTGCATGTTGCTTGACGGCAACATGTCGCTGTATCTCAAGCCGGATGAACGGCGATCCAGCCTTCGCCTTCAGCCGCTGCTTCGTCGCCAACTGCCGCTAGTCCCTCAAAGGCGGCCTTTGCGGCAAACAAGCACAGTACCGCGTCAAGGGCATCGGGGCTGCAATGACACTGCTCGCGCAGGCCGTCCGGAATTTCGATCCGCTCCGAGACTCGGATGACAATGTCCTCGCGTTCGGGAGATGGATACGAACTCGCATAACCGCGGTGTTCCAACCCCCACTCAAGTAGCTGGCAAGCCGGAAACGCCTCGACTAGCAGGCGGTCATCGTTACTCCATGGCCAAGTGGGTGCCCTCACTCGCTCAAGCAGCGTGAGACAGGCGATCGTGAACGCGGCACCCCCTCGGGCCCCGTCCCACAGAGTCGACCTGACGTTAAGGCCGCGGCCACGCCATAGTTTCTCTGTTCGGCGCAGCGGCTTGGGCTCCGCGAGGCAAACATTCCTTTCGGCGTAGGCGACGAGTTCCTCCCCCCTGGGGAACGGCCGGCCGTCCTTCGGTAACGCTGCAATGTCTCGCAGCAACCCCGGCCAGCCGCCTTCCGGCATGTGACGTTCGGGAAGCGAGAAGGGTGCGTCGATTCCAACCGCGCAATAGTCGTCGTTGGCTAACAGGGCAACCAGCCGGTCGAAGGGGTGCCCGCGACCTCGCAACTGCTGCACGGGCCGCAAGTCCACGAGGCTCAGGTCGCCTGATCGTTCCTGCGCGGTCGCAATCCAGACGTTGGAGCGCCGACATCCCGACGTCCACATTCGGTGGTTGCCGGAGAAGTCGATGCCGTAGAAGACCCTTACTCGATCGGTGCCAGCATCACTCATGGCACGCTCGGATCCGCCTTCAGCACAGTAGTCCGCAGACCTCCGTCAGCTACCTAGCGTGCTGGCTACCAGGGTTACGTCGGTGAAGTGGCCTACCCATTGGGGGAGGATGCCGAA
>VXNG01000005.1 GCA_009840695.1 Acidimicrobiaceae bacterium | reverse complement strand
CGCCTCGCTGGCCGTGGCCACGGCCGAGGCCTTCTTCGAGTCGCAGCTCTCCGACGAAGTGATCGGCGAGGCCCTCGCCAACGTGAAGGTCCCAGGCCGTTTCGAGATAGCTGGCAGCGAGCCTCTGATCGTGCTGGACGGCGCTCACAACCCCGATGGCGCCCGGGCCGCCGCAGAGACGCTCAACGAGGACTTCGCGCCGTCAGGGCGGCGCTTCCTGGTGGTCGGGATGCAATCGGGCCGCGACGTCGCCGGCGTGCTTCAAGGCCTCGAAGCCGACAGGTGCGAGCGGGTTCTGTGCTGCACCGCCCCCACGGCACGCGGCATCCCGGCCACCGAGGTGGCGTCGGCGGCTGCCTCGATCGGCGCGGCCGCGGAGGCGACTGGCGACGTGGAGGCCGCCCTCGACCGAGCGCTCGAACTGGCCGGCGCCGACGACGTAATCACCGTGACCGGCTCCTTCACCGTGGTCGGCGCAGCCAAAGTAGTCCTGGGCCCGAGCGGCCCGTGAGCGCAGCGAGCAGGAGCGGGTAGCACCGCACCCGGCTGGGTCGTAGCATCCCGGCCGTGGATCGCACACTGGTCATCTGCAAGCCCGACGCTGTCGAGCGCGGCCTGGTGGGCGAGATTATCGGCCGCTTCGAGCGCAAGGGCTTGCGGATGGTCGAGGCCGAGCTTCGCACTCTCGATCGCGATGTGCTCGCCCGCCACTACTCGGAGCACGTCGGCAAGGGCTTCTACGACGATCTCGTCGCCTTCATGGGCCGAGGACCCGTGCTGGTCGCGGTCGTCGAGGGGCCGCGCGACACCTGGAGCGTGGTTCGCCAGATGATGGGTGCCACCGATCCCATGAAGGCTTCGCCCGGCACCATTCGCGGAGACCTAGGTACCGAGGTCACCGAGAATCTGGTCCACGGGAGCGACTCGGCCGAGTCGGCTCGACGCGAAACGGCGATCTTCTTTCCCGACCTACAGTAGAAATCTCCGAGAATTGACGAGAAGTCTGGCTTCGGATGTCCATTGACGCGAACTGTGTGCTGGCGCTCGCCGTCGTCTACAATCCGGCAAGCGGTCGGCCGGGTCTCCTCCGGCGTTGTGCTAACGTCCCCAACCTGATCGAGGCATCACAATGAGCACAGCGAGCATGCTTTCGGGGCTGGGATGGGTCATGGGCCGCGACATGGCTCTCGACCTCGGCACCGCGAACACCGTCGTGTACGTGCGCGGCGAGGGGATCGTGCTCGACGAGCCGTCGGTGGTTGCCGTCAACACCAAGACCGGCAAAGTGCTGGCCGTGGGCGCCGAAGCCAAGAGCATGATCGGTCGCACACCGTCGCACATCCAGGCCGTCCGCCCGCTCCGCGACGGGGTGATCGCCGACTTCGACATGTGCGAGGAGATGCTGCGCTTCTTCATCGAGCGCGTCCATCAGCGACGCTGGACCAAGCCGCGGATGGTCATCGCCGTGCCGTCGGGAATCACCGGCGTCGAGCAGCGGGCCGTGCAGGAGGCGGCCGAGTCCGCGGGCGCCCGGAAGCCGACCCACATCATCGAGGAGCCGATGGCCGCGGCGATCGGCACCGGACTTCAGGTGTGGGAGCCCACCGGCAACATGATCGTCGACGTCGGCGGAGGCACGACCGAGGTGGCCGTGATCTCGCTTGGAGGCATGGTGTCCAGCCAGTCGATCCGGATGGGGGGAGACGAGTTCGACAACGTAATCTCGCAGTACGTCAAGAAGGAGCACTCGCTGCTGATCGGGGAGCGCACCGCCGAGGAGATCAAGATCGTGCTCGGGTCGGCCTACCCCCTGGCCCGGGAGGCAAGGGCAGAGATCCGGGGCCGCGACCTCGTAAGCGGACTGCCCCGGGTTGTGTCGGTCACCACCGAGGACATCCGCGAGGGCTTGGAGGAGTCGGTCACCGCCATCTGCGACGCGGTGAGAGGCACTCTGGACCACACGCCACCGGAATTGGCCGCCGACATCATGGAGGCAGGCATCATGCTCGCGGGCGGGGGCGCGCTGCTGAGGAATCTGGACCAACGGATAGCCAACGAGACCGGTATGCCGATCACGGTCGCCCAGGATCCGTTGCATGCCGTGGTGAGGGGCTGCGGCCACGTGCTCGACAACTTGGACCAGCGGTGACCGTATCGGGCATGCTCTAACGTTGGACGATGGCGGTCGCCCAGCGCAGCGGGCGGTCCCGCTACCGCTTGTTGCTGCTGATCCTCACAGCCGCCACGCTGCTCACCCTTGACTTCCGCGGCTTCGGGCCGCTCGAGACCGCCCAAAGCCGGGTGCGGGACGCACTTGAGCCGGTGGTGTCCGCAGTCGATGTAGTTCTCGGACCGGTGGCAGAGGTCTGGACCGTGATGTTCACCTACAACGACCTCCGCTCCGAGAACGCCAGGCTGAGAGATGAAGTCGACCGGCTCGGTAGCGCCGACATTCGCTCTGCCGCGCAGCAGGATGCGTTCGACCGGCTCTTGGCCGCCACCGGCGTGACCTACGTCCAAGACGTGGAACAGCTCGCTGCGACGGTGCTTCGCGACTCGCCCGGCAACTTCGATGACGATGTGATCTCTATCGACGTGGGACACCGTGACGGCGTGGCTCCGGGCATGGCCGTCGTCACCTCGGCCGGGTTCGTGGGCCGGGTGGCGACCGTGGACGCGGTGTCGAGCACGGTCACCGCGGTGAGCGATCCCGGCCTAGTGATCGGAGTGCGTTTGCTGGACACCGGGGACGTGGGGCTCGGGCACGGGATGGCCGGCGAGCCGACCACGTTCGTGGTGGACGCTGGCCTGCGGTGGCCCGAGACCGGCGATCTCTCGGAACTGCCGACGATCGGGAGCCCGGTGGTGACCGCGGCCGGGAGCCGCTATCCGGCCGACATACCGGTCGGTCGAGTGGCGTCCGTCGAACCCGCAGAGGCGGGTCTGGCCCAGATGGTGACCGTTGAACTGGCCGCGGACGTGCAGGACCTCGGTTACGTCACCGTTCTGTTGCAGGCGCCCACCGACGAAGCACCCGTCGGACCGGACTCCCCCTTCCTCCAGGAATCGCCATGACGGCGGTGGTGCGGTCGCGCCGGCTGCTGGCGGGGAGCAGCGTGATGTTGACCGCGCTGCGGCTCATCGTCGTGTACCTGTTGGCGCTGCTCCTGCAGCTGACGTTCTTCTCGGAGGTGCGAGTGGCCGGAGTCGCCCCCGAGCTGCCGGCGCTGGTGGCCGTTCTGGCCGGCCTCTTCGCCGGCCCCCGGCACGGTTCGATGATCGCCTTCTGCGCCGGCCTGATGTGGGACGTGTACCTCTCGACACCGCTCGGGCTGGCCGCAGCGTCATTCGCGGTCGTGGCCTACGCGCTGGGTGGCATCACCGAGGATCTCTTCCACGACACGCGCATCCAGACGGTCGTGCTGGTTTTCGCGGGCACGGCGGCCATGGTGACCGCATACGCCCTGCTGGGCGAGGTTGTCGGCCAGCGCGGCCTTGTCGACGACCGGCTGCTGAGGGTCGTGCTGGTGGCGTCGGCATTCAATGCCGTGCTCTCTTTGGTGGGGGCGCCGGCCATGCGGTGGGCTGTCGGGAGTGGCCCTGCTCGGAGCCGGACACGGCGGCGTGAGTCCCCGGACGCGCCCCCGAAGGGCCGCTGATGGCTTCGAACGGCGCGGACACGGACGAGCGTCAAGGCTTCCGGCTCTACGTGATCGGCATCGTGGCGGTGTGCCTGGTGGCCGCCCTGTTCGCTCGCTTGTGGTACCTGCAGGTTCTCGAGAGCGAGGAGCTGCAGGATGTCGCGGCCGCGAACATCCTTCGAGTCGTGTACACGGAAGCGCCGCGGGGCCGCATCTTCGATGCCCAGGGCCGGATCCTCGTCGACAACCGGGTGGTTCAAGTGGTTACGATCGACCGCCTGGAGTTCCGGGCTGCTCTGGACGAGTCCGAACAGCAGGACGTCCTGCTCGAGCTGGCCGAGATCATCAGCCGCTCGGGCCGCCTCACCAAGGTGCGCAACATCGAGGAGCGGCTGGCGAGCCTGGAGTTCGGTCCCTTCGACAAGGTCCCGGTGGCCTTCGACATAGACCCCGACCTGCTGCTGTATCTGGGTGAGCGGCCGGACCTGTTCCCCGGAGTCTCCGTGGAGGAGCGCACCGTTCGCAGCTATCCGTACGGTGAGCTGGCTGCCCATCTGCTCGGCTATGTGGGTCCGCTCACCCAATTGGAGTACAGGGCTCAGAGCGCGCAGATCGACCCGACCGACCCCTACGCCAAGACGTACCAGCCTGGAGACGAGATCGGGAAGTCCGGCGTGGAGCGGATCTTCGAGAACGAGCTGAGGGGAATCCCCGGGGTGCGCGTGTTCGAGGTGAACCGGCTTGACGAGATCGTGAGGGTCCATGACGACAAGGGCCGCCAGCCGATACCGGGCAACGACGTGCATCTCACGATCGACCTCGACATCCAGAGCCTGCTCGAGCGCGAACTGCGGCGGGGTCTCGACGAGGCTCGACGGCAGCCGCGCCCCGATGAGGATCTAGACGCGCCCGACTTCGTGGCATCGTCCGGGGCGGCCGTCGCCGTCGACCCCCGGGACGGCTCGATCCTGGCCATGGCCTCTTTCCCCACCTTCGATCCGCGCGACTTCGTGAACGGCATCTCGCAGCGACAGTTCAACGATCTGACCGCGGAGGAGAACTTCTCTCCGATCCTCAACCGCGCCATTCAGGGTCTCTACCCGCCCGGTTCGACGTTCAAAGTGGTGACGGCCTATGCAGCCATCACCCAGGGTGTGATCGGCCCCGACGCCTCCGCGCTGATCGAGGAGGACGAGTTCTACAACGACACCGGCACGTATCGCTACCCCTTCTGTGTGGAGGAATCAGACACGTGCGTGTTCAACAGCCCCTATTGCTGCGAGCGCGGCGTCGACTTGAGGGATGCCATAACTGTGTCGAGCGACACGTACTTCTACCGGCTCGCTGGCGAGGGCTTCTTCCGGCGACGGGAGCCCCTCGACGAGGGCATACAGGAGTCGGCGCGGGCGCTCGGGCTGGGCTCGTACACCGGCGTCCCGCTACCCCATGAGCGCGCCGGGGTGGTGCCCGACAGGGAGTACTACGACTTCCAGTTCGACCAGGGGGTGTTCCTGCGCGGCGGCGACCAGTGGTTCGCCGGAGACACGATCAACCTTGCCATCGGCCAGGGCAACCTGCTGACGACTCCCTTGCAGGTGGCCAACCTGTACGCCGTACTGGCCAGCGAGGGGAAGGTCCACCAGCCGAACATCGCCGCCAGGATCACTGATCGCAACGGGGAGGTCCTTGAGGAGTTCGGACCCAGACTGCTGCGCGAGGTGGAATGGACTGCCGCGGTCGCGGCGCCACTGCTCGACGGGATGAACGGTGTCACGGCGTACAACCTTCCGAGCAGTTCCGGGGGCGAGGCCCTGTTGAGGGGGACGGCCTACGAGGCCTTCAACCTCCCGGGAGAGGGAGGTGTCAACTTCCCGCTGGCTGCGTGGCCAGTGGCGGGCAAGACGGGCACGGCTGAGAAGCAGGGAAAGGCCGACTTCGCCTGGTTCGCGGCCTTCGGTCCGGCCCCCTGGCCCGAGCGCGGCTACCGCCACACTCCCGAGGTGGTGGTGGCGATGGTGCTGGAGGAGGCCGGCTTCGGCGGTGACGTGGCCGCACCGGCAGTGGCACGGGTTCTTCTCCCGATAGCCACTGACACGCTCGAAAGGGCCCGCACGGCCAGGGAGGTGGACGTCTGCTACGCGGAGGTCAAGCAGCTGGCGTCGTTTCTTGAGGGCGTCCGCACCGGTGAGATCAAGGTCGACCACGACGGCGTACCCATCTCCGAGACGCGCCCCGAACTCTCGCGCGACTGCTCCGAGCTTGTAGGCGGCGAAGAGGCCGTGGAACAGCGAGGACTGGACGCACTGCTATGACCGCCACCGCGACGGAACCGGCGCGCCGCAATGTCTCTCCCGATCCTTGGTGGCTGCTGGTCGACCCGTTCCTGATCCTGTCGGCCCTGGTCACCGCGGTAATGGGGTCTGTGCTGGTGTATTCGGCGACCAGGGGAGTCATCGGTGACTTCACCGAGCCCAGCACCGAGTTTCTCGAGCGCCAGGTGCTGTTCATCGTGATGGGCGTCGTGGTCGCCGTGTCCGCCGCGTTCGTATCGCCCAGATTGATGAGAAGGCTCTATCCGCTGGCGTTCGCGGCGATGGTGGCCGCGTTGTGGCTGGTGCTGCAGGTGGGCGTGGAGGTCAGCGGGACGAAGGGCTGGTTCTCCTTCGGTACCTTCAGGATGCAGCCGTCGGAGCCCGGCAAGCTCGTGGTGATCATCGGGCTGGCTCTGCTGCTGTCGCCCCGCCAAAGGGAGGTGGGTCTGAAGCGAGTGCTGCTCGCCCTGGCCCTGGTCGCGGCGCCCATCGCTCTCCTCCTTCTGCAGCCCGATCTGGGGACCACGCTGGTGTACCTGGTGATCGCGGTGATCATGGTGATTGTGAGCGGGATCAAGGCCCGCTGGATTGCCCTTCTGGCCATCGTCGCGGTGGCGGGAACCGTCGGGGTGTACCGATCGGATGCGTTGGCCGAGTATCAGGAGGCCCGCCTGCGCGTATACCTGTTCGAGTCCGATGTCAGCGACGAGTCGGCCAGCTATGCCTTCAACGTCGAGCAGGCCCAGATCGCCATCGGCAACGGCGGACTGCGGGGACAGGGTCTGTTCCAGGGGACGCAGACCCGGTCCGACCTCGTGCCGCAGCAGCAGACCGACTTCATCTTCACCGTGGCGGGCGAGGAGTTGGGCCTGCGGGGCGCTTCCCTGCTGCTCGGTCTGCTCGCCATCCTGCTGTTCCGTGTCTGGCGAACGGCCCAACTCGCCTTGACGCCCTTCGAACGGCTGATGTGCACTGGGATCTTCGCGATGCTCCTGTTCCAGACGTTCCAGTCGGTCGGCATGACCATGGGGATGATGCCGGTGACGGGCATCCCGCTCCCGCTGGTGAGCTATGGAGGATCCTCGATGCTCACCACGATGGCGTCCCTCGGGCTTGTTGCCGGGGTCTACCGGCGACGCCTCGACATCGAAGGCATGGTCAACCAGCAGTTGTAGGCTGGCACGGTGAGGAGATTGTGGCATCGCGAGTCCGCGACACCGTGAGCGACGGTACCGCAACTCTGTGGCATCGACTTGAGCCTTTGTTGCCTCAGGTGTCCAAACCGGCGCGCTATATCGGCGGCGAGGACGGGATGCAAGCCCCTCGCCACGGACCAGGTGTCGTGTCGTGGCTGCTCACATATCCGGACACCTATGAGATAGGCCTGCCCAACCAGGGCCTGCAGATCCTCTACGAGATTCTCAATGAGCGCCCGGACGCGGCCGCTGAGCGCGCCTACGCCCCCTGGAGCGATCTCGATGCGCTGATGAGGTCCGAGGGTCTGCCGCTGTTCTCGCTCGACACCCACCGCCCGGCTGCGTTGTTCGATGTCATCGCATTCAACCTCTCGGCCGAGCTCACCTACACCAACGTGCTCAACTGCATCGACCTCGCCGGTGTGCCCGTGAGGGTCGCAGAGAGGCATGATACGGATCCCCTTGTCGGCGCCGGGGGGCACTGCACCTACAATCCCGAGCCGCTGGCCGACTTTCTCGACTTCGTCGTTCTCGGCGATGGTGAGGAGGCGGTAGGTGACATAACCGCGGTGTTGGGTGACTGGAAGGCGTCGGGTCGTCCGGGAGGCCGCATGGGGGTGCTGCGGGCCCTCGCCCGCGTGCCGGGGGTGTACGTGCCGTCCATGTACGACGTCACCTACGACGGAGACCGTCTCGCGGCAGTTGAGCCGCGGCACCCCGACGTGCCGGCCGTCGTCGAGAAGCGCACGGTGGCCGATCTGGCCGCCTGGCCCTATCCCAAGCGGCAACTCGTACCGCTCACCGAGGTGGTCCACGACCGCCTCAACGTCGAGGTGTTCAGGGGCTGCACCCGCGGCTGCCGCTTCTGCCAAGCCGGGATGATCACCCGTCCCGTGCGTGAGCGTCCAGCCCAGCAGGTCCGCACCATGGTGAGTGAGGGCCTGCGGCGCACGGGCTACGACGAGGTCGCGCTTACCTCGTTGAGCACCGCCGACTTCAGCGGCATCGAACAGGTCGTGGCCGACACCGTCAACGGCGCCGGCTGCAGCCAGGTCTCGGTGTCGCTGCCCAGCCTGCGGGTCGACGCCTTCACCGTGGGCATTGCCGCCCAGATCCAGCGGGCACGCCGCACCGGGCTGACGTTCGCTCCGGAGGCCGGCACCTGGCGGATGCGCCAAGTGATCAACAAGCTCATCACCAACGACGACCTCTACTCCGCGGTGGAGTCGGCCTACTCGCAGGGGTGGCGCCGGATGAAGCTCTACTTCCTCACCGGGCTGCCCACCGAGACCGACTCCGACACGCTCGCCATCGCGGAGTTGGCCCGCAACTGCGTCGCGCTGGGGCGAACCCATGTGCGCTCGCCTTCAGTCACCGTCTCGGTCGGCGGATTCGTGCCCAAGCCGTTCACCCCCTTCCAGTGGTTCGGCCAGAACACCGTGGCGGAGCTTCGACGCAAGATCGGCCTGCTGCGCGACGACTTGCGCCGGGCCAAGGGCGTCCAGCTCAAGTGGCACGATCCGGCCGCCAGCCTGGCCGAAGGCCTGGCCAGCCGGGGCGACCGCCGTCTAGGAGCCGTGATCGAGCACGTCTGGCGCCACGGCGGCACTTTCCAGGAGTGGTCCGAGCACTTCGACCTTGGGCGCTGGCAGGCCGCGGCCACCGCCTGCGGCATCGACATCGACGCCTACGTCCACCGGCACCGCACCTTTGACGAGGTGCTGCCGTGGGACCATCTGTCGGCCGGACTACACAAGGACTTCCTGTGGCAGGACTGGCGAGACGCGCTCGACGAGGTCGGGCTCGAGGACTGCCGCTGGACGCCGTGCTACGACTGCGGAGCGTGCA
>VXNG01000061.1 GCA_009840695.1 Acidimicrobiaceae bacterium | reverse complement strand
CCCGCCAAGACGGGCATTCGTCAGAGGATTATCTTAAGCGCACTATGGCTGCAGACTTTCGTGACACGTTCATCAGGGCGGGCGGCATCCGCACCCGCTTGATCGAGGCCGGCGATCCAACCTGCCCGACGGTCGTGCTGGTGCACGACGGGGCTTACGGCACGGACTCGATGCTGTGCTGGGAGGGGGTGATCGGAGAGTTGACCGACCGGTACCACGTGGTCGCTCCCGACCTGATCGGCTGGGGCGGCACTGACAAGCTGTGCTACTTCGATCGCTCTCCCTACGACTACCGCCTGGAGCACCTGGCCGCGGTGTGCCGCGTGCTCGCACTCGATGAACCGGCCTTCTTCGCCGGCAGCTCCTTCGGAGCCGAGTTGGTGGCCAGGGGAGTGGCCGAGCCCCGCTGGGGGTGGAACGCACGGGCCGCGGTGGCCATCACCGGAACGGGCGGGCGGCTCTACCGGATGCCGGGCGGCATCGAGCGGTTGAGCGACTACACCCCCAGCCCCGAAGCGGCCCGCCGGCTCACGGCCATGCTGGTCCACAGCATCGACGGCCTCGACGAGCACATCCAGCGCCGCTTCGAGATCAGCATGGCTCCCGGCCACTGGGAGGCATTGAGCGCGCTGGGTCTGCGGAACCCGTCGGCAGAGAGAGTGACCCGGCCGGAGGACTGGCCCGAGCCGCTGCTGGACTGCGATGTGCCCATCCTGTGGGTTGAGGGTGCCGACGATCCGCTCTTGGAGCAGGGCTGGGCGGCCAAGATGGCGGAGCTGGGCGACTCCTTCTCGTCGGTGGTGGTGCCCGGGGGCCACGAGCCCAACATCGAGCACCCCGCGGACACCGGTCGACTGCTCAGGGACTTCTTCGACAACTGCGCCTGACAGCTCCCTGAGCCGTCAGGCGGCGTCAGGCTGGCAGATTCGCTCGCCTGTCGCTCGGCCTCTCAGCGCCAGCGGTCGTAGGCGGGGTCCTCCTCGAAGAAGGCGCGGTGCATGCCGTCGAACGCCAGCCACTGCAAGTCGATGCTGGTGACCACCGCGTCCATCACCGCTCGCTGGGTGAACTCGTCGTTGGCATAGCGGGCCACGACCAGCGGGCCGATGTCCCCGTGGCCCTCCTCGATCTCGGAGGCGTGCAGCTCCCAGAACAGCAAGTCCGGCGCGCCGCGCTCGAATCCGTAGTGCTCGACCAGGCCCTCGATGATGATGTCGTTGCGTCGGGCCGAGGCGCCCTCGATGAAGGCGATGCCTGCTATGGCGCCCAGCCAGTCGCCCTTGTAGGCCAGGTAGTAGCGCCAGTGCATGAATGCCTTGCACTCGGGAATGGTCGGGCAGTTGTCGAGGTCGTCCTGGGTGAGGCCGAAGGCTTGGGCATGCGCCAGGAAGATGTTGAGGTGACGGTCGGTGCCCGAGTCGTGCCCGGCTCCCTCCTCCAGGATGACGTCCTCGAAGAGATGGTGGAAGATGTCGGGATCCTCGGGGCACTTGGCGAAGATCGCGCAGTCGGCCTGCGGCGACGGCCTGGGAGCCACCTGGTAGAAGTGCCGCAGGAACCCGGCGATGGCGGCCCTTGTGGCTCTTCCTGAACGAATGTCGGCCACTAGCTGGTGGTCCTTGATGTGGCGGGACTCGACGACATCGTCTATCTCGGCCAGCAGTTCGTGCATGGGCTTGACGGCCACTGGAACCCCCTTCGTCGGAGCTCTCCCATTCGGGAGAGGCAGGCGCGAAAATACACCCCGACGATACGTCAGACAAATGAAATCCAGCTTGGCACGGGTGCACGAGCGTCCTTATTCTGCGGCTGTGCTGGGGGTATCGGCCAACGGGATGATGGCGCCCGAGGCTTACCGGTCCGGGGAGTTCTACCGGGCCGAGATCGACTGGGTATTCCCGGCCAGCTGGGTGTTCGTCGGCCATGAGCGCTGGGTGCCCGCGCCGGGCGACTACCTGGCCGAGACCATCGGCGAAGAGCCGGTACTGGTGATCCGGAACACGGAGGGCGACCTTCAAGCCTTCTCCAACGTCTGCCCCCACCGGGCGAGCCTGCTCGTCGAGGGCCGCGGGAACTGCGGCCGGCGCCTGGTGTGCCCCTACCACGGCTGGACGTTCGGGCTTGACGGCCGGCTCCTGGCCATCCCCCGGCAGCGGGGCTTCGTCAGCCCGGTCGACGTGTCCGAGTACGGATTGCGCGAGTTGCGCCTCGAAGTATGGGAGGGCCTCGTCTTCGTGAACGTCACCGGCGACGCGCCGCCGCTGCTCGACTATCTGGAGGACGTGCCCGACCTGCTCGGCGGCCACGACATCGCCTCGATGCACCTCGGTGAGTTCCTCGACGATCCGATCGCCGCCAACTGGAAGCTGGTCATGGACAACGCGGTGTGCGACTACCACCTCGACATCGTCCACCGCGAGTCGATCGCGGCCCTGGTGGATATGGAAGAGCTGACGGCGCGAGCAGGCGCCACCACGGCGGTCACCTCGGTGCCCTGGAAGTCCTCGCAGCTGCCGCCGGAGCCGCATCCGGGCCTTGCCGGCGCCGCCGCGGAGGGCTCGCTGGGGTGCTTCGTGTTCCCCAACCTCCACGTGATCGGCTTCCCGACGAAGGGCGCGACCATCATGTGGTGGACACCGACAGGCCCCGCCACCACCCGGGCACGGGTGCTGGGGCTGTCACACGACGCCGACGCCGACGTCCGTTCGGGCAAGGAGCTGCTCGCCAGGGTGCAGCGTGAGGACTTCGACGTGTGCGAGAAGATGCAGATCGGCGTGCAGTCGCGGGGCTACGCGCCTGGCCCGCAGCACGCCACAGAGTTGCGCATCACCGCATTCCAGAGGCGCCTGCTCCAGATGGTGCAGCAAGCATTCGACCGAGTCGACGATCGCCACATCGGAGTTGGGCGGTGACGGTCAAGGAGGGCTGGACCGGCCGCTACTTCGAGGACTTCGAGGTCGGCGACGTGTACCAGCACCCGCTGGGCCGCACCATCACCGAGGCCGACAACATCTGGTTCACGCTGCTGACGTGCAATACCAACATGCTGCACTTCAACAACCACTACGCCGAGCACTCGACCTTCGGCAAGGCCCTGGTCAACTCGGGGTTCACGCTGGCGCTGGTGATGGGTCAGTCCGTCTCCGACATCAGCCAGCAGGCTGTGGCCAACCTCGGGCTGGACGAGGTCCGGTTCACTCATCCAGTGTTCGTGGGCGACACCCTCTACGCCGAGAGCATCGTGCTGGCCGTGCGGCCGTCGGCGTCCCGCCCCTACGCGGGGATCGTGACTGTGCGGACCCGGGGGTTGAACCAGAACGGCGACGAGTGCCTGCGCTACCGGCGCAACGTGCTCGTGTACCGGCGCGGCCACGCCCACGACCAGGACCTGTTCCCCGAGGCCGCGAAGCCGCTCACGCTGGACGACTGAACACGTCGATGAGCCGGCCCGCGTGTTCCCGGTAGGTGCGGCCCGGGTCTGTGGAAGCCCTCGCGGCGGGGTTCGACATCAGCATCGACGGCGTGTGAAGGATCAGCGTCTCACAGTCCCGTTCCTGGAGCCGCTCGGCGACCAGGCTCCTGACCAGTCGTGCGGGCCCCGCCACAGTGAGACGGTCGATCATCTCGTCGGTCACCGCGGCGGCAGCCGCCGCCCAGTCGTCTGCCGCCGCGGCGCGGATCGCAGCCGCGGCGTGCTCGAAGCCGTAGTGACGCATCAGCGGCGCGTAGGCGGCGTGTTGGGCGTAGAAGGCGATCTGCGCGGCCGCATCGCGGCGGGCCGCCTCCTCGTCGTCGTTGACGACGGAGATCAGCATGGCCGCGACCATCGGAGGCTGTTTCCGGTCGGCGGCTGCTGCTGCCGCTTCCAGTTGCGGTCTCAGCAGTTCCCTCAAGGCCGGACCATCGACGATGGGGTGGGCGATCAGCCCGTCGGCCACCGCTCCGGCCACATGCACCATCCTCCGGTTCACTGCGGCCAGCAGAACCGGTAGCCGCGCTGACCTCGACGGGTAGGCGCTTGCAGTGGCCCCGACGGTGACGCTGTAGTGGCGGCCGCGATACTGCACCGGCTCCGGCCCGATGTGCCACAGGGTCTGCACTGCTTCGACCACCTCCGCGACCCGGCCGGTCACGTCGGTCGGGTCGATGCCCAGCCAGTCCCGTATGCGGGAGGGCTGGGCACTGCCCAAACCCAGAATGAGGCGCCCGTCGCTCAGTTCGTCGATGTCTCTGGCTTCGGCGGCCAGCACCGCAGGGCTGCGGCCCAGTGCGTAGGCAATGGCCGAGCCGATGGTCACCCGATCCGTGACAGTGGCGATAGCGGCCATGGGGATGGTGGCCGAGCGCCAACTGAACTCGGTTGTCCAGACACTGTCGAATCCGGCCCGTTCAGCTTCCAGAGCGAGGGCTACGGCATCGGCGGCTCCACATGCCAGCGCCACGCCGAGGCGTGGAACCGGCGCATCCGGTGCTGGCTCAGTCAATGTCCAGCAGCGGCATGACGCCCTCGCAGATGAGTCGGAGTTGGTTCATACGGTCGCTCTCGCTGCGACCTATGTAGAACATCCAGCAGTCCATGCCCTGGGCCTCCAGCTCGCGCAGGCGATTGGCCACGTCGGTGGGCTGCCCCCACAGTCCAGGGGCTCGTGCCAGGAGCCACTCGTACAGCCCCAACTCCCGGGCCCTGGCGATCAGGGCTTGCTGGCGGCTCTCATCCTGGTATTCCGAGCCGAGGTTGTGGGTGTCGGCGTTGAACTGCAACAGCGCCGGCCTGAGGTGTTCGGGGATCTGCTTGCCCTCCAGCGTTCCCATGGTCAGCCACTCGGTGTTGGCGCCTATTCCCCGGCTCAGGGCGTCCTCGACACCGTCACCGAAGACGATCTCGGAGTTCCACCACAGCTCGAGTTCGCCCGGATCGCGGCCCGCGGCCTCGCATCCCTCCCCGACCAGACTGCGCACGTAGTCCACGTTGTCCGGGCCGAAGCCCATCGACAGCAGCATCCCGTCGGATACTTCGCAGGCCATGCGCAGCACCTTGGGGCCTGAGACGGGGACGATCACCGGGATGTCGGCACCGGCGGGCAGGTCGGACCACTGCATGCGGAACTTCCGGCCCTGGTAGTGGGCTTCCTCACCTGCCAGCAGCGCCTTGACCGCCACGATGTAGTCCCGCAACTGGGCCACCGTGGCCGGGTGCATACCGACACCCCACATGGCGCTGTCACCGGTTCCGATCCCGAAGGCGATCCGACCGGGTGCGATCTCCTCTAGCGAGAGCAGTGAGGCCGCGGTCACCGAGGGATCGCGTGACAACGGGTTGGTGACCGACGTCATGATCCGGGCCCGCGACGTGTGCTCGGCACACAGCGCGGCGACCACGTACAGCTCGCGGACCAGGGCGGGCGAGTCCGGCAGGCCGATCACGTCCACTCCGGCGTTGTCGACAAGGCTCCACCATTCGGGCCCGTCCGACAGGGGGCCCTGCTGTAGGACGTTGAGAGCGATCTTCATGGTCGGTCCGTTCTTGCGTGAACAGTGCCGGCGCCGGTTGCTACTTCTTCGAGATCACCGCGTCGGCGTCGATCTCGATCATGGCGTCGGGTCGGGCCAGTGCGTGGACGATCACCAGCGTGCTGGCCGGGTAGTGGTCCTTGTTGAAGAACTCTGCCCTGGCGTCGTGGATGGCGCCGAACTTCTCCTTGGTGAAGGGGGGTGTTATGAAGACCCGCACCCGGACGATGTCATCGATGGTGCCGCCCAGCGGCTCCAGGGCCGACAGCAGGTTGCGTATGACCTGGCGGGTCTGCTCCTTGATGTCGCCTACGCCCACGACGACGTCGCTGTCGCCGTCGGTGGCGGTGCGTCCCGACAGGTACACGAAGGTCAGGTCGCCGGCCTCCACCACGACGCCTCCGGAATGGACGAGTTCTCCCACTTCGGAAGTCTCGAGCGCACTCCAGCCCTGGCCGATGTTGGGATTGATGATGGTCTTGTCCACCATGTCTCAGGTTCTCCTTTGGGTTGTCGGTGATCGGTACGGTCGCCTCAGGACGATCGCAGAACCGGCACGACCTCGCGGTCGAGCAGGTCGATTGATTGCAGGGCGGTGTCGGTGGGCATCCCCACCCAGTCGGTGCGGATAATGAAATGGTCGACGCCCATCTCGTCGCGCCACGGGAGCAGCTTCTCCAGGCAGTCGTCGGGGGTGCCGACGATGAAGCGGCTCCTGGCCAGCTCGTCGTATCCGGCCCGGAAGTCGTCGTGGCCGGGCAAGGCCTTGTGCTGGCCCCAGTCCGCGTAGTGCCGGTACTTCTTGAGCAGGTAGGGCGCGGCTCGTTCCACCGCCAGGGCGCGGGTGGGAGCGCAGTAGACCTCCCGTAGTGCCGGCATGGTGGTGGCGGGTGGCAGGCCTGCGCTCTTCCGGGTGGCGCGGAACAGGGCGGCCTGCTCGGCGATGGTCTCGGTGGTGGCGTGCGGGTTGATCAGCCAGGCGTCGCCCATGCGGGCGGCCCGCTCCACCGCGGGGTGGGCGTTGGCGGCGATCCAGATCGGCGGTCGGGGCTTCTGGACCGGCCTTATGTTGAGGGTCGCCGACTCCAGGCGGCACCAGGGAAGGTCGGAGTCCACGTCCTCTTCGGTCCACAGGCGCTTGACCAGATCGAGGTTGGCCTCGAATCGCTTCACCTTGGACCTCGGGTCGAGCCCGAACCCCTGGTATTCAACTTCCCGGTAGCCGAGCCCCACGCCGAAGGTCAGCCGGCCCTCGCACAGCACGTCGATCGAGGCCCATGTCTCGGCCACGTCCAGCGGGTTGTGCAGCGCGAGCAGCAATATGCCGATCCCGACCTCCATCGGGCCGCACTCGGCGGTGATGCGGCTCACGAACGGCACGCACTGCGGCATGGCCATCCCGTCGGGAAGGTAGTGCTGCCCGGCCCAGACGGAGTCCCAGCCGCGGTCGCGTACCGCCCTGACCATGCGCAACTGGTCGTCCATCGCCGCGACCATGTCGGTGCCAACGGGATGCTGGTTGGTCAGGAACAGCCCGATCCTGATATTGCCCCCAGAGGCCACCGCCGCTCCTTCCGTTGTGGTCCGAGGCCGGGTGAACAATAGTCAGACACTTAGCGCGAGACCCTCGCGGGGCGCAATAATGCCCGGACCGGGGGTGTTCGACGAGAACCGGGGAGGCAGCCGTGGCGTCTTGGATCCTTATCAGCGGCGGGTCGGTGATCGACGGGACCGGCGCGCCGCCCGTCGACGACTGCTCGGTGCTCGTGCAGGACGACGAGATCGTCGGCGTCGGCACGGGCGTCGGCGACGGATCGATCCCCAGAGGCGAGACCGTCACCCGCATCGACGCCTCAGGCAAGACCGTCATGCCGGGCCTGATCGACGCCCACTGCCACACGTCCTTCGGCGAGGCCCGGATGCAGGAGGAGCAGGACCTCTACACCAGCCACGAGCTGCGCACCCTGCGCTCGGCCTGGAACGTGACCAAGGTGCTGCGCTCGGGCGTCACCGGGATATCCGACCCGGGCGGGAGCTACTTCATCGGGGTGGGCGTCCGCGAGGGCATCGCCGAGGGCCTCATCCAGGGTCCCCGGATGACCACCGCGGGCCGGTTCCTGTCCACCAGCAACGGCATAAGCGACTTCTACCCCTCGTCGGTGGGTGTGCCCGACTCGAGCATCGGCAAGGTGGTGAACACGGCCGACGAGATGGTCACCGAGGTCCGTCACCAGGTCAAGAACGGCGTCGACCTGATCAAGATCGGCGACAGCCCGATGGGAGACATCGAGGCCTTCTCGGGAGACGAGATCAAGGCCATGTCCGACGCCGTGCACCGCCTCAACAAGTGCATCACGATGCACGCCCGGGGCTCCAACAATGTGGACTCCGCGGTGGCGGCGGAGCTCGACTGGATCATGCACGGCAACGCCATGCGGGACGACACCATCGAGCGGCTGGCCGACTCGCAGATCCCGCTGTGCCCCGCTCTGCTGCTGCTGGGCAACCTGGGCGAGTTCGGGGAGGCCGTCGGGGTGCCGGGCCCCAAGCGCAGCGCCTACTTGCGCCTGCTGGACGCCACCGCCGAGTCGCTGCACAAAGCCCGAGAGGCGGGTGTCACCCTGATCACGGGCACCGATACCGGCTTCGCCTGCACGCCCTACGGCGAGTGGCACGCCCGGGAACTCGAGTTGCTGATGCGTTACGCGGGCATGAGCGCGCTGGAAGCCATCAAGGCGGCCACCCACGACTGCGCGGTGGTGCTCGGCGAGGGTGCCAACACCGGTGCGCTCAAGGCTGGGATGGGGGCCGACATCATCGTCGTCGACGGGGATCCGTTGGCGGACATCACGGTCCTGCAGCAGAAGCAGCGCATCGAGACGGTGATCTGCCGTGGCGAGGTGCAGGCCTTCGACGACGAAGTGCTGGCCCAGCGGCGACCCTACAACGCGGCCCAGCACATATCTCCGGGCGACATCACCTATGACGCCGTATTCAACGGGGGGCCGCCAGAGCAGCCCGACGCGCGGGACTTCTCGACCGACGGCGAGCGGGAGTTGCTCGACGAATTGGAAGAGCTAGCCGCCGGATCCCGGAGCGAGTAGCCGACCCACAGCCACCTCGGGCATGGGCGTAGCCTGGAGGGATGCTGGCGGCCGATGATCGGGCGACGTTTCACGCCGACGGGTTCGTCACCGTCGACTCACTGATCGACGCCAGCCTGGTCGACCCTCTGAAGGAGCGCTTCGAGCGGCTGTTCCGGGGTGACTTCGAGACGGGCACCGCTCCCGACGAGGTCAACTGGCTCCAGGGCAGCAGCGACCCCACGCTGACCCGGCAGATCTGCAATGGATGGAAGGCCGACCGGTTGATCGCGGCGGTGGTCCTGGATGCCGGTCTGGGTGAGGCGGTGGCCCGGTTGGCCGGCTGGCCCGGCGCCCGAATCGTGCAGGACAACGTGATCTGGAAGCCGCCGGGGGCTCGTTCGCTGGGCTTCCACCGCGACAACGCCTACCTGGCCTGGTACACGCCGACGGAGA
>VXNG01000059.1 GCA_009840695.1 Acidimicrobiaceae bacterium | reverse complement strand
GTGGGCATCGACTACGCGCTGTTCATCATCACCCGCTACCGGGAGTGGGTCGACCATGGCTTGAACGCGGAGGAGGCCACCGCGGCCGCGCTCGACTCGGCCGGGCGGGCGGTGGTCTTCGCGGGAGCCACCGTGGTGGTGTCGCTGCTGGGTCTGCTGCTCATCGGGCTGCCATTCGTGGCCGGGCTGGGGCTGGCCGCAGCCATCACCGTGGCCGTCGTCATGGCCGGGTCCGTAACGCTCCTGCCGGCTGTCATCGGCCTGCTCGGCGACCGGATCCGCACCACCCGGGTCCGGGGTATGGCTGCCGCCGCGCTGATCGCCATTGCCCTGCTCGGCTTCGGCACGGGCTTCAGGCTGCTGCTGGCGGGCATACCGGCAGCGGTGATCGTGCTGGTGGCCGGGGCATTCAGAATCCCGGCCAACCCGTTGCGGCGAACGGTACGCCACCGGGAGACCAAGCCGTTGCGGGAGACCGGCTGGTACCGGCTCAGCCGGACGGTCCAGTCCCGGCCGTGGCAGTTCGCCATCGGCGGCACCGCCGTGCTCCTGGTACTCGCTGCACCCGTGCTGGGACTTCGACTCGGGTTCTCCGACGAGGGCAACTTCGCGGAGGAGACCACCACCCGCAAGGCCTACGACCTGATCTCCGAAGGCTTCGGACCGGGGGCCAACGGCCCGCTGCTGGTGGTGGCCGAAGTGTCGGGCCCGCAAGACCTTGCCGCTCTCAACGACCTGTCGGGCGCGTTGAACCGGACCGAGGGCGTCGCCTTCGCGTCGCCCGCGGTGCCAAGCCCCGACGGGGAGGCCGCGGTCATCCGGCTGCAGCCCACCACCGGCCCCCAGGACGCGGCCACCGAGGACCTGGTGCACCGGATCCGCGGCGAAGTCATACCCCAGACTCTCGACGGCGCCGGCCCCGACCCGCTGGTGGCGGGCCAGGTGGCCTTCAACATCGACATCTCCGACTACCTCGCCGGCCGGATCCCGATCTTCTTCGCGGCCGTGCTCGGCGCGTCGTTCCTGCTGCTGACGGCCGTGTTCCGGTCACTGGTGGTGCCGTTGAAGGCCGTAGTCATGAACATGCTCTCGATCGGGGCGGCCTACGGGGTGGTCGTGGCGGTGTTCCAATGGGGATGGCTGGGCGGCCTGACCGGGGTCGAGCCCGCGCCCATCGAGCCGTTCATTCCCATGATGCTGTTCGCCATCCTGTTCGGACTGTCGATGGACTACGAGGTGTTCCTGCTGTCGCGCATGAAGGAGGAGTACGAGCGCACCGGCGACGCGGTCAACTCTGTGGCCGACGGCCTGGCCGCCACCGCCCGGGTGATCACCGCGGCCGCGGCCATCATGGTGGTTGTGTTCGGCAGCTTCGTGCTGGAGGACAGCAGGCCGGTCAAGCTCTTCGGCCTCGGCCTGGCCACCGCCATCGCCATCGACGCCACCCTGGTGCGGATGCTGATCGTGCCCTCAACCATGGAGCTTCTCGGGGCCCGCAACTGGTGGCTGCCCCGCTGGCTCGACCGCCTGATCCCCAACCTGCGGGTCGAGGGCGAACTGGCCAGCCGTGAGCCCCAGAGACCGAGCGAGTAGGCGTACGAATTGGCTGTATACGGTCGAGGCCGTGGCCCGAGCGGCCCGTGGCCGTCAGGCGTCTAGCAGAGGCCCGCGCAGGATCGACCGCCCAGAGTGGCCTGCGTCACCATCTCGGGGCTCGACGCTGATGTCCACGACAAAGAACGCGTCGGGGTCGTAGCCGCTGGGGACCTCGAGGCTGCCGGGGTCGGCGGGATCCACCACTCCGAGTGACACAAGGTCCGCGACGTTGCCCTCGGCGTCGGGACGGATCAGCCACACTTCCAGGTCGGAGCCGGCCTCCGGTGAGGGAAGCATGGCGTCGACGATCACAATGCTGTGGCTGCCGGCCTCGACAACCAGTTCGGCGCTGGCCGAGGCTTCCGAGCCGAGGGTGTCGAAGTTGTCGGGGTCATAGGTGAGCGCTGCGGCCGCGACCACGTCGGCGGGGTCGTCTCGGGTGAGCACCACTGCCGCTGTACCAGCCACTACGAGCACCAGGACCGCCGCCACGCCCAGCGCCAGCCGCCGCGGCGTCCATCGCCGCGAAGCCAGCGAAACGACGACGCCAGTCTCATCGGAGTCTCCAGCCGCCGCCGACTCGATCGCCGCCCACACGTCGTCGGGCGGCTCGAGCAGTTCGAGATCGCCTGGATCGACGTCGCGCAGCACGGCTTCGATCTCGGGGTCGGTTCTTCGCCCGCGGATGTCACTCATGAGCCGACTCCATCTGGTGGCGAATATGTTGGAGACCCCGTCGGAGATCGCTCTTGACCGTGCCGAGGGGCTGTGACGTCCGCTCGGCGATCTGACGGAGAGTCAGGTCATCGAAGTAGTGCATGGCGACCACTTGCCGGGCTCGGTCGGACAGGCATCGGAGTGCCTCGGCGATCATCAGCCGGTCGCCGATCCTCTCCACGTCGGCTTCGACGGGGACGTCCGCCGGGTCGTTGTCAGCGCGGCGTTCGGAGTGCCGCTGCTCGGCCCGGACGTTGTCGATGACTCGATTCTTCGCGATCGCGATGAGCCAACCGGCGAGGGAGCCCTTCGCTGGCTCGTATCGGTGGCGGCCCTTCCATGCGCTGATGAACACCTCCTGAGTGACGTCCTTGGCCCGAGCCTCGTCGAGAGTCCGGCGACAGAACGTGTAGACCAGGCTGCCGTGATGCTCGTAGGCAGCCCTCAGGGCGTTGTCATCGCCCCTAGCGAACGCCTTCTCCACACTCTCGAAGGTGTCGCCCCCGGCACTCGCCACACGGGGACTATAGCGAGGGGCCGAAGCCTGCCAGGGGGGAGCCGTTGCCACTTCCCAACCATGCCTGAACCCGCTCCCGACCATGTGCTTGGAGAGACGGCCTCGGCGGGCGGGCTGATAAGTGGGGCGCTACGGGTGCCCGCCCGCCGAAACCGGAGCGCCTACTCCCCGGAGGGTGGGAGCAGGACGGTGTCGATGACGTGGATGACGCCGTTGGAGGCTGCGATGTCGGCGGTCACCACCGTCGCGTCGTTGACCATCACCGCACCGTCGGCGACGCTGATGGCGACCTCTGCGCCGTTCACCGTGGCCACACTCTGGCCATCGAGAGTGACAACCACCTCAGCAGGCGCAGCCACCGGCAGCACGTGATAGGTCAGCACCGCCGTCAACAACTCGACATCGGCCAGCAGATCCTCAGCCGACATCCCCAACGCGGCCAGAGCCGCCGCGAACGCCTCCTCAGTCGGCGCGAACACCGTGAAGGGCCCCTCACCGCTGAGAACGTCCACCAGACCCGCCGCCTGCACAGCCGCAACCAGAGTCGGGAACGCCCCCGACCCCACCGCGACATCCACCACAGTTCCAGGCCCCTCAGCCTCCGGCTCTGCCGGGGCTTCAGGCTCGGGCTCCGGCTCAGGCTCAGCAGCCTCAGGCTCAGGCTCCGCCGGCGCCTCGGGCGCTTCGGTCGACGTTGGGGCTGGTTCCGGCGCTACTGCGCTCTCGTCAGCGTCGTCGTCCCCGCAAGCAGCCGCCAGGAGCGATACGGCCAGTCCGATGGCCAGGATTCGTAGGTACTTCTTGGGCATGGTCGCCTCCCTGTGTTGCAGACCTCACCCTCACTACGGAGCGACCCGGTTGTTTGGATGCAGCAGTTTGCGACCCTCAACGCGACCTGGCGCATGCGACTCGTCCAAGCCCTGCGCCGCGACCCCGGCTTCGCAGTGGGCACCTACGCCCGCCGAGGCCTAACCCCTCCTCCATCGGTCCCGCCCGAGCCGATACCGCCATCGACCGATGGCGTCAACCAGGCACGGCTGGCGTTCTCAGCCCGCCCACGAACCCATCCGTGAGCGATGACAACAAGGGAGGCGGCTCGCCCGGTGGGTATCAGTCGATAAGGCCTTCAGCGGTCGCCTTGCGCACCCCGGCCGCTCGGCCCGACACTCCGAGCTTGTCCCAGAGCTTGGCCAGTTCCCGGTACATCGAGCGCTCCGAGTAGCCCATCTCGGATGCCACGTCCGCGATCGCCGCCCCGGATGCGAGCCTCTCCAGCATCAGCCGCTCAGAGGCCTTGAGGGATGGAGGCGCCTCAGCGTCAAAATACTGCTTCACCGCGACGCAGGCGTCCTTCAGCCTGCGGATGCCGCCCTGGGTGGTCAGCCCGGCCAAGGCGTCCCAGTGGACGACCCTCGGAATGTTGGCCATCAACTCCGGAGACACTGCCAGCCCCGATCGGTCCAGCCGCGGCTCGCCGGACGCCAGCCAATCCTCGATGGAACGGGCAGCCTCGCGCATGTAGGCGGTGACTATCGCCCAGTCCTCGGCCAAGTCCGAGGGAATCGAGCGCCCTGCCATGGCACTCAGGCTGTCACGGAACAGCTTTGCGATATCGCGCTGATACGACCACGGCAGAGACTCGTTGTAGACGTGCACAGACTGGCGGTGGTACTCCGGTGCCCAGGGCTCGCGGTGGGGACCCTCCGGCACCCCGAAGCGGTAAGCCTCCAACATGGCGTCGGCACCTCCGACCATGCGACCGCAAGCGAGACGGACCCGCGCGAGAGCAAGGCCTTCGCTCAGTTCACCGCCCACGGCCCCTACAGTACCGAACTCGATCTGCCGGTGTAGCACCAGCGCCGGTCACGCGGCGCGGGGGCTGGTGGCGTCAGTTCGGCGGCTCTGGCAGAACTCTGCCAGCAGGTTGGCAGGTTTCTGCCACGACTGGGCCGGATCTGGCAGAGATTGGCAGACATTGCGCGTCTCGACAGTGCCAAGCTCAGCCTGTGGACATCAGCCGCCGGTAACCGAAAGCAAGTTCGGGAACCGGCAACAAGAGGAACCAAGAGGAGACATCATGTCCGACTCCACCAGCAGCGACACCATGCGCCACCGGCGCTATTGGACCACGAGTTGGTTCGTCCTAGCCGCGGCCGCCACCGCTGCAGCCGCTCTGGCCGTTCCGAGGTACCGCCGCAACCACCGCGGCATCTGACGACCACCGACCCGTGACCTCCCTCGTAAGCGGCGACTTGGCGCCACCCGAGGCGCACGAAGAGGTCAGGCTTCTCGTCGAACCCACCCTCCCCCACGGCTCCACCGCCGCCCACGAACCCACAGTCCCCCACGGCCAGACTGGACCCGGATCGCTCGTCGCGCCACAAGGCGGGGATCCGGCCGACACCGACGAAGGTGGCACGTCCCCCCTGCCCTACGGACCGGCAACCCGACGGACCGTATCGGCCGGCCCGGACGTGGGTCTCGGCCCCTTGGGATGGCTCGCGGTGCTGCTCGTCGCAGCGCTCCTGACGGTCCTAGCCCACGCCGGCAGCGTCCGCTCCGGCCAGGGAGAGCACCGCGAGCCATCCCTCCTCTCCGACCCAGCCTTCGTGATCGCAAAGTCGGCAGAGTAGAAGCACCCGCCGCGAGGACTAGCCGACCGGCTGGGTGAACAGGTCGTGGGCGCACTCGCCCGCGGCGGTGCGAGTCAGGATCTCGGCTCCCTCGGCGGTGCAGGCGAGAGTGTGCTCGAACTGGGCGGTGCGGCGGCCGTCGACGGTGACCGCGGTCCACCCGTCGTCCCACATCGCAGCCTCCGGAGAGCCCAACGTGAGCATCGGCTCGATGGTGAAGGTCATCCCCTCGCCCAGGACCGTCGAGTGCCGGCGGTCGTAGTAGTGGGGCACCTGGAGCCCGGAGTGGAACTCCGTGCCCACCCCGTGGCCGATGAACTCCCGCACCACGCCGAGGCTGTGCCTCCAGGCGTGGTTCTGGATGGCCCGGCCGATGTCGGACACGGCCGCGCCTGCCTGCACGGCCCCGATCCCCTCGTGGAGCGCGACGCGGGTCTCGGCCACCAGGCGCCGGGAGTGCTCGTCCACCTCGCCGATCATCAGCGTCACCGAGGTGTCGCCGTGGACCCCCTCCCGGTACACCGTCACGTCGATGTTGACGATGTCGCCGGGGGCCAGGCGGCGCGAGTCGGGGATCCCGTGGCAGATCACCTCGTTGACGGATGTGCATACCGACTTCGGGTAGCCCCGGTAGCCGAGCGGGCTCGGGTAAGCGCCCGCAGCCACGGCGGCTTCGTGCACGAACCGGTCGATGGCGTCGGTGGCCATCCCGACCCGGACGTGCTCGCAGGCCGCGATCAGCACCTCGGCCGCGAGCGCCCCGGTGCGGCGCATGGCATCCAACTCGGCCGGAGTGCGGGCCAGCGACGACACCGGAGGATGAGGCTCCCCACCAGGTAGCGATGCGTAGGGCGGGCGTTCGATGCCGGCCGGAACGCGGCGCTGGGAGCTCACGAGCCCCGGTCGCACTGGCGGATGCGACGCCGGGATGCTGCTCGCTCCCACACCGGCGGGAACCCGCCGCTTGCGCTTCGCCATCACCTCACAGGCTAAGAGGCCGAGCGGGCAGACGAACGAATCCAGTCCCGCTAGTTGGAGCGGTTGCGGGCCCGATCCAGGAAGAGCGCCATCTCGACCCGCGTCGTGGCCCGGTCCGGGCAGAACTCCAGCCGATCAGCCGAACAGCCCTTGGTGATCCCCGCCGCGTGCAGAGCATCGATGGCGGCCACATGGAAGTTGCCGTGCGTGTCGGCGAACGCCGCCGGCGGAGCTGGATCCAGGCGGAACGCCCTTTCCAGGAAGCTCGCCGCCTGAGCGCGGGTGACCGGATCGTCGGGACAGTACCGCGGGCCCGCGCCGCATCCGCGGGTGATCCCGAGCTCGGCCAGCCGCTCGACATGGGCGGCCCACCACTGGCCGGCATCGACGTCGGCGAACCGTGATGTGCTGATCGGCTCTGGATCCTGGCCGTCGAGGACCCGCACCAGCCACACTGCCGTCAGCCACCTCGGGATCGCATCGCCAGGGCAGAAGAGGCCCGGCCCGCACTCGGTTCCGGCCAGCACGCCGTCCTCCGCCAGCGCGGCCACCGCGTCGAACCACTCGCCGTCCATCTGGACGTCGGCCGGAAAGCCGCCGGGCAGCCCTGCCGCGGCCGCCGCCAGGCGGGTGAAGCCGATGGGATGCCAGCAGTCCGAGAAGTCGAGCTCGACGTCGGGCGCGATGCCTCCTTCGGCGCTGGTGCCATCCGGTCCGAACCATCTGAACACCGTTACCCGGGCACCCCCCAGCAATGTGCCGTTGCGCGACTGCACGGCCCACGTGTACTGGCCGGTGTTCTTTCCGTAGGTGGTCGTCCCCACCACGGTGGCACGACCGTGGTCGCGCAGGGCCAGCGTCAAGACCTCCGACGCCGACGCCGACGACCCGTCCACCGCCACCGCGGCGGGAAGCAGAGCCGGGTTCGGCAGGCCTCCGTGCCCGCTGACCAGGTGACGGAGGGTGTCGAGCCTGGACTCTTCCCGGATCACGACCTGGCGGTCGTCCAGGAACATCCCGGCGATGTTGACGACGGTCTCCAGATAGCCCCCGGGATTGCCCCGCAGGTCGACGACTATCGACTCCACACCAGAGTCGAGCAGGGACTCGAGTTCCTCGCCGACACGCTCATCGGCTCCTGCACCGAAGGATTCGAGACGCAGATATCCGATGGTGCCCGCCACAGTCCTGCTGGCGACCGCAGGGACGAACACTGGCGCGGCTTCCACCCCGAAGGCTCTCCTGCGGCCGTTCCGCTCGACGATGACCGGCACGACGCTGCCCAATTCGAATGCGGGCAAGTCCTGCAATCCGCAGCGCGAACCCGACGGAACCAGACCGGCAATGAGCAGGAGGACATCTTCGGGCTGCAAGCCGGCCCGCTCGGCCGGACTGCCCGGGAACACTTCGGACACAACCAGCCGGCAAGTCTCGGACAGCGCGCTGCAGGCAACCGTGCCGTTCAACAGACCCAACCTCAGGCCGATACCGGCGTACGGCAGGCCCGTGCTCAGGCGGGCCTGCGTTTGCAAGTACTCCGACGGCGACATCAGGAAGGTGTTGGGATCCCCCAGCGAGGCGAACATCGCACTGGAGGCGGCCCAGACCGCGGCCGCGGTGTCGCCCACGGCGTCGATCTCCGCGCAGGTCTGCTCGAACGCGGGCGAGGGCAGCGCGCACGGCGGGACGGCTTCGGTGCTCCGCAAGGCCAGCCCGGTCTCCCGCACCCCCTCGGCCGCGGCTGCGGCCAAGTCCTCGTCGACCGGCTCGTCGACGTAGTTCTCCTTGAGCAACCCGTAGCTGATGCACAGGAGATCGAACACCGCCGGAGCGTCGTCGCACGCAACCCGGGCGGCCGGAGCCTCGGATTCGGTACCGGTGGCGGACTCAGGCTCGGCTCCGGTGCCGGTGTCCTGCGCGACCGCGACGGCCGGCCAGGCGACCAGAGCGGCCAGGACGGCAGCCCCGACCCGGCGACTCACGCGCCAGTCGACAAGGGAACGCATCACAGCGAGGCTCCGGGCGCTCAGCGGAGGAACCGGCTGACCGACTCGACGACGCAGGCCGGCTTGGCCTGGCCCTCGATCTCAACGGTAACGGTGATCACCGTCTGGACGCCCGAGCCGCCGGGCAACTCCTCGGCGGACGTCAGGGTCGCTGAGGCCCGCAGCCGCGACCCCACCAGGACCGGCTGCGGGAAGCGCACCCGGTTGACTCCGTAGTTGATCCCCATCGAGATCCCCTCCACCCGCACGATCTCCGGCAGCAGCATATTGGTGAGGGCCAGCGTCAGATAACCGTGCGCGATGGTGGCTCCGAACGGACCCACAGCGGCCGCTTCGGGATCGACGTGGATCCACTGGTGATCCCCGGTCGCCTCAGCGAACATGTCGATCCGGGCCTGGTCGACGGTCACCCAGTCGCTGTGGCCGAGATCCCGGCCGACGGCGCCCAACAGCTCGTCGGGCGTGGCGAAGACCGTTGTCACGAGCCGAGACGCTAGCGCCCCACGGACCTGCGGCCGACCCCGGTGCCGCCCCTTACTGGCCGTCCTGGCCGGCAGCGTCGGCGGGCATCGCAGCTAGCCTTGCCGCCCATGGCGGCCAGCGACGGAACGAAGGCGATCCTCGCTGCCCTGTTCGCCAACCTCGGGCTCGCCATCGCCAAGTTCGTGGCCTTCGTCTTCACCGGG
>VXNG01000280.1 GCA_009840695.1 Acidimicrobiaceae bacterium | reverse complement strand
AGGCTCAACGCTCGCCAGGCTGAGAGGGGCGAGAAGGCCTACGTCAACCCCCGCAACGCGGCCGCGGGCTCGCTTCGCCAGAAAGACGCTCGGGTGACGGCCGAGCGGGGCCTGTCGTTCTGGTGCTACCAACTCGGCTTTGCCGAGGGCGGGCCGGCCTTCAGTTCCCACATGCAGACGCTGGACTGGCTGAAGTCGTTGGGCCTGCCCGTCAACGAGCATGCGGTCTGCCTGGCCGATCTGGCCGCGGTGGAGGCCCACGTGGCCGACTTCGAGCGACGTCGTCACGAGTTCGACTACGAGTTCGACGGCCTGGTCGTGAAGGTCGACGACCTCGGCCTTCAGGACAGCCTGGGCGTCGACGCCAAGGCTCCCCGCTGGGCGATCGCCTACAAGTTCCCGCCCGAGGAGCGCACCACCAAGCTGCTCGACATCGAGGTGTCGATCGGCCCGTCGGGACAGGCCACGCCCTTCGCCCGGCTCGAGCCGGTGTTCGTGGGCGGGGTGACGGTGGCAACCGCCACGCTCCACAACGAGGACCAGGTGGCGGCCAAGGACGTGCGGCCGGGCGACACCGTCATCGTGCGCCGGGCCGGCGAGGTGATCCCCGAGGTGGTGGGACCGGTGCTGTCGGAGCGTCCGGAGGGCTCGGAGCCGTGGTCGTTCCCCCGGGACTGCCCGGTGTGCGGAGAGGCCCTGCAGCGGGCTGAGGGCATGTCGGCCACGCAGTGCGTCAACTACTCGTGCGACCGCCAGATCAGGGGCCGCATCGAGCACTTCGTCGGCCGGGCCGCCATGGACATCGAGTTCCTCGGCGAGCGCAACATCGACCGCTTCGTAACCGAGGGCCTGCTCCGAGATGTCGTGGGCCTGTACAAGCTTGATTTCGAGAAGATCGAGCAAATGGAGGGCTTCGGCCACATCTCGGTCAACAACCTGCGCAACTCGATAGAGGCCAGCAAGCAGCAGCCCCTGTCAAGGCTGCTGTTCGCGCTCAGCATCCCCGAGATCGGCCAGGTCAACGCCCAGGTGCTGGCCGCGTCCTTCGGCGACATAGACAGCATCCTGCAGGCCGGCGAGGAGGCCCTGGCCGAGGTCGAGGGGTTCGGGCCGATCATTGCGGCGTCGGTGCGGGCCTGGTTCGACGATGCCCGCAACCTCAAGCTCATCGAGGGGCTGCGAGAGGTCGGTTTGCGGATGGAGGTCGACGAGCCCGCCGACTCGGGCGAGGGTGAGCCTCTGCCCCAGACCCTGGCCGGCATGTCGGTGGTGGTGAGCGGCACGCTAGAAGGTTTCAGTCGCGACGGGGCCAAACAGGCCATCCTGGTCAGAGGCGGCTCGGCCCCAGGCTCGGTGTCGGGCCGCACGACCGCGCTGGTGGTCGGCGCGGACCCGGGCGCCTCCAAGCTGCGCAAGGCCGAAGCCTCCGGAGTGCCGGTCATCGACGAAGCCGCCTTCCAACAACTGCTGGAGACTGGCCAGTTGCCTTAGGCCCGAATCGGGCTAGCCCTCCGCCATCGTGTCCTATGGGCGATGTAGGTTCGGGCCTGTGATTCCGGGGTACTTGCCATTGATACCGGGGCGGAGCGAGAGCCGCTCCTGTGCCCCCGTGACGACGTGAGCATCTCGGGCCAGCGCGCCAGCACGGCCACGTCCAGCTTCGGTGTGAGCCGACGGGAGGGCCACGACGCTTCAGCGTTCTACGAACGGTTTCCGGTGCCGGAAACCAGTCGCGACGACCACATCGCGCTACCTGCGTGCCGGGACCGCCTCTGGGTGGGTGACGCCAGATGCATGAGCGACGAACAGGTCGCGGACAATTCGGTCGCGCTGGTTGTCACCTCACCGCCGTACTTCGCAGGCAAGGAGTACGAGCAGGCGGTCGGGGAGGGCCATGTCCCGGCCAGCTACAAGGACTATCTGCAGATGCTCCGAGATGTGTTCGATGTGTGCAGCCGCAAGCTCGAGTCGGGGGGTCGAATCGCTGTCAACGTCGCCAATCTCGGACGTCGCCCGTATCGCTCGCTCTCCTCGGATGTGATTGGAATTCTCCAGGACGACCTGGGCTTGTTGCTGCGAGGCGAAGTGATCTGGCATAAGGCCGAAGGCGCTTCCGGAAACTGCGCTTGGGGAAGCTTTGAACTGCCGAGTAACCCGGTTCTCCGAGATCTGACCGAGCGCATCGTGATCGCGTCCAAGGGCCGGTTCGACCGGGCTCTGTCCTCGTCCGACAGGGCTGCTCGAGAGTTGCCCTCTCGTCCGACTACGAACGCCGATGAGTTCATGGACGCCACGGTCGATGTCTGGGAGATCCCCGCTGAATCGGCTACCCGGGTGGGACATCCGGCACCGTTCCCGGTCGCCTTGCCGGAGCGACTGATCGACCTTTACACCTATGAGCAGGATCTCGTGCTCGATCCCTTCATGGGCTCCGGGACGACGGCCGTTGCCGCGGTCCGCACCGGCCGCCATTACGTCGGCTTCGATACGGATGACGGCTACATCGAGTTGGCAAGACAGCGCATCGCCGAGGAAAGGGAGCGCGGCTTCCAAGGCACGAGTCCCCGGCGATGGGAATCGACGAGCGCAAACGGCCAATCCCGCCTGTTTGAGGATCTTGGTGAGGATGCTCGCCGGACAACCTCCGCCACACCAGTGTCCGCCAACGGCACCAGTTCCTCGACGGAGGAAGATTCTCAGGCTCGGTCTGTGCTCGAAGGCCGCAAGGCGCAGGAGAAGGCCCGGAGAGTCCTAGAGGAGTGCGACTTCAGACAGATCCGTGACAAGGTCTCGTTCTCTTGCGGGGTCGAAGTCAACTTCTCCGCTGTCGACCGGCAGGGCCAGCGATGGTTATTCGACGTGTCGGGCGCATTCAGCGTCACCCAACGCCCGGGGCTTCGTCGTACCGACACACTCTGGAAGGCGCTCGGCAAGGCGGCGGTGCTGCACTCACGTCGGGACCGAGATCCTCTGGTTCTCCTGACGACCGACCGGCCAGTACCCAATAGTGCAGGAGACCGTGCCCTCCAAGCGGTGACAGGCACCGACGATCCCGTGTATGCCGTCATCGAGATGGAAGATCCTGAGGACTTGCGGCTACTAAGAGCCTTGGCAAGCGGCGAGAACCTGAGTGGCTGACGCCCGTACCAAGATCACTGAACTTGCCACAGCCCTGGGACTGACCGGGCACGCGACGCTGCAATCCGCCCTTGAGGCACGACCTCCCATCCTCGAGATCGAGCCCGACATGTGGGCGAGCCTTGACGCGATTTCCCGCTCCGGCAAGTGGGAAGAGGAAGCGGAGACCGCGTTCGCGAACGGCGCCTACTTTGCTGCTCATGCTGGCGGGCTCAATGGGCGCGTGCCCCAGCGGATCGAGTGGAGCGGAGGGCGAAAGATGCCGGGTGACCAGCAGGTGCCAGCCGACTTGCTTATCGATCACGTCTACACGATCAGTTGCAAGTACCGGTCGAAGGTGCTGTTCAACCCGGCTCCCGCCCGTCTTTTTCTAGATCACTTGGCCGTTACGTCTAGGCCACCTGGCAAGAACTGGTTCCAGGAGGTTGCGCCCCGCGCACACGAAGCCCTCTATGCCAGAACCGTTGAAGTCTTGGGTCTGGAGGACATGGCCGAGACCCCTGTCGCGCAGACTTCGGAGCAGCGGGAGAGACTCAAGGCCGCCCTCAGGGCCCGAGGAGTCTCAGGACTGCCGAGAGAGGTCATCAGGGAATACGCGCTTCTAATCGATCGCGTGAGCAGGGTCTCGGCAAAACGCTGGCGGAAGACTCTGGACGACAAAGCAGAAGAGGAACGCATGCTGTGGCGCCTTCTGCGGATCTACTCGGCGACGTACTTCGTCCTCGGCGTCGATGAGAGGCAACCGATGCGGTTTCGGGTGGTCACCCCGTGGGAGTGGCGGCAGGCGTACGAGTTCCTATCGCTCGAAGTTAGGGAGGCCGGACGAGGCCAACCGATGGTTGACTGGAGCGCTACCTATCGTCATCGAGCAAGCGGGCACCGTCGCCGCGTAGAGGGACATGTCGAGATCCGCTGGAGTCACGGCCCCTTCAACAATCCTCCTGAAGCCAAGATCTACCTGGACACTCCGCACGATGAGGTCCCGGGCTACCTCGATCTGGATGGACGAGACGACGGCCCCCTCTACGAGCAGCAGCGTCTAATCAATAGCGGTCTCTAGGAGACTTCGAAGCACCAGCGAACGGTGTCGGCCTCCTCGGGGCGGGCTATCAGCACGAAGGTTGCCACCGCACAGTTGGTGTCGGGTGACAGCGCCTCGATGAGCCGGCCCTCACCGGGGTCGAACTCGAACCGGTTGAGGCCCTCGATGTGGTTCACCTCGGCCGTAACGTCGACGCCGCTGCCGACTTGGTCGCTGGGAAACACGACCAGAGAAGACAGCCGGTAACGGGCGTCGAGGACCACACCCACCAGTTGCTGTTGGAGGACCTGGTCGCCGGGGCCCGGGATAACGCGGTCCACGGCGGGACTCGCGGTGACGGCGCTGTCAGCGTCGTCGTTGCCGGAGCCGACCAAGGCAGCCACAACGAGGCCCAGGATCCCGAACACGATCAGCGCGGCGATGCTCACCCGGATCCGCAATGAACTGCGCGGTGGAAGCTGCTCGGGTTCGCGGCCGTTGGTAGTCATTCACCCCGCACCGTACCGGTCCCGGTCACGGGCGAGAGGCCCGGTCGAGGCTGTCTTGGGCGGTACCGTGACGACGGTGATCTCCAACCAGGACGCGAGTCGGGCATTCGGCGGCCGCTACCGGCTGCTGGAGTTCGTCGGCGAGGGATCGAACGCTCGCGTCTACGTGGCCGAGGACCTCACGCTGCGCCGGCGTGTGGCGCTCAAGATCCTGCGCGCCGACACCGTCGAGCGCGCCGGCTTCCCGGAGCGCTTCGCCGATGAGATGCGAGCGACCTCGGCGCTCAGCCATCCTCGAGTGCTGCCCGTGTACGACTGGGGCCTCGAGCCGCAGCCCTACGCGGTGACGGAGCACCTGACCGGCGGCAGTCTGGCTGCGGTCCTGCGGGAGGGGTACCGGCTCACTCCGTCGCAAGCGCTCATGGTCGGGCTGGAAGCCGCCCGGGCGCTGGTGAACATCCACAAGGGCGGCCGAGCGCACCTCGGCTTGACGCCCGCCTGCATCCTCTTCGACTCAGGTTCCAGGCCCTACATCTCCGACCTTGGGCTGGCTGCGGCCCTTGAGGCGGCTCCTCAGCAGCCTGCAGGGGCTGCCGAGTCAGGTGCGATCGAGACCCCGGACCGGGCCGAGGACTCCACGTCCGCAGCCGCAGTCGACTCGGGGGGTGCGCCGGTGAGCTACTCCCGGATTGACCAGGCGCAGGACGTACACGATCTGGCCATGCTCCTGTGCGAGGCCGTCACCGGCGCCAGGAATCTGACCGTAGATGTCGGTGGCCCGGACCCGATACCCATCACTGCCCTCGGTCCGCTTCAAGCAGTTCTGGAGCGCGCCATCGCGGCCGATCCCATCGGAAGGCTGACCGCCGCCGAACTGGCAGCGGAACTGCTGCGGGTCGCGCCCCTGCTGCCGCGCCCCGACCCGCTGCCGCTGGCCATCGGTAAGGCGGCGACCACCGACGAGGGTCCAACCCATGACGGGAGCACCGAGGCCTTCGAGCAGCTCGGTCCAACCGTGTCTGAGCGCTCGGCGATTCCCCACGACGACGTTCCCGGCCGACGCTGGCCGGGGTTGGTGCTGGCCGCCCTCCTGGTGATGGGCGGCGCGGCCGGTGGAGCCTGGGTGTGGCTCTCGGGTGAATCCGACCCCATCGTTCCCGAACTCGGTGGGCACACGGGTGTCGCGGCCGCGTCAGCTGCGGCCGACTCGGGTTGGGAAGTCAACGAGATACTGGTTCGTGCTCCGGACACCGAGCGCGGGGAGATCGTCCGCACCGAGCCCGCAGCCGGCGCCTCGCTCGGTGAAGGCGCCACCTTGAACGTGTTCATCTCCTTGGGCGAGCCGCTGATCCTGATCTCCGACTTGGACAGTCTGTACGGCATGACGGCGGACGACGCCACCGGAGAGTTGGATGCTGCCGGCTTCGGCGTGGTCGGCGAGACGCGTGTCAAAGACGAAGTGGTCCCGGCCGGGAACGTGATCGGCCTCGATGTCGCCGAGGGCGTCTACGAACTCGAGGCCGGCAGCGAGGTCGCGCTGCTGGTGTCGGACGGCCCGGCCGATCGCACAGTCCCCGCCGTGCCCGAGAGCCGGGAGCCGCAGGCCGCCGCCGACGCGCTGGCTGCCCTCCGGCTGGCGTCGCGAGTCGTGATGGAGTTCTCGGCCGACGTGCCCGAAGGAAGCGTGATCGGCTTCCGCCCGGCCAGCGGCAACTCGGTGCCGATCGACAGCACGGTTCGAGTGCGGGTCTCGCTCGGTCCCATACCGCCGCCGGAGCCCGAGGAGCCGGCAGAGGGCGCGGAGGGAGACGAAGTACTCGAGTCCGAGAGCGAGGGCTCCGACGGATAGGCGTCGGGCCTATCCTTCCGACGTGTCCGGCCGGATAACCCGCGAAGAGACGGCCCATGTGGCCCGGCTGGCCCGGCTGCGCTTCAGCGACGAGGAACTGGATGAGCTGGCGGCGCAGCTCTCCGCGGTGCTCGACCACGCGGCCGATGTCGAAGCGCTCGACGTGACCGGGGTCGAACCGACATCGCACCCCCATCCGCTGGTCAACGTGATGCGGGCTGACGAGGTGCGGTCGTCGCTCGAGCGAGACGAAGTTCTGGCTCAGGCGCCGTCGGTTGACGACGGCCAGTTCCGGGTTCCCCCCATCCTGGGCGAGGCGCCATGACCGGACGAGAGCCGATTCCGGTGGTCTCCCCGGGCGGGGCGCCGTGACCGCGCTGTCGGTGGCCACGGCGGTGAGGTCCGGGGAGCGCACGGCCTCCGATGTCTTGGAGGAGCACCTCGACCGCATCGCCGAACGAGACGGCGAGATCAGCGCCTTCAACCTGGTGCTGGCCTCCGAGGCGCGCGCCGACGCCGCCAGGATCGACGCGACCCTGGCCAAAGGCGAGCCGGTCGGGCCGCTGGCGGGTGTGCCGGTGGCGCTCAAGGACAACCTGTGCACCAGGGGAGTTCCCACCACCTGCTCGTCACGGATGCTCGAAGGTTGGCGTCCCCCGTACGACGCCACCGTGGTGCAGCGGCTTCGCTCCGCCGGAGCGGTCATCGTCGGCAAGACCAACCTCGACGAGTTCGCCATGGGCTCGTCCACCGAGAACTCCGCGTTCGGACCCACCCGCAACCCTCATGACACCAGCCGGGTGCCCGGTGGCTCCAGTGGCGGATCGGCCGCCGCGGTGGCGGCGGGCTTTGCGCCGCTGGCGCTCGGATCCGACACGGGAGGGTCGATCCGCCAGCCGGCCGCGCTTTGCGGTGTGGTCGGCTTCAAACCCACCTACGGAAGGGTGTCGCGCTACGGGCTGGTCGCGTTCGCGTCGTCGCTGGATCAGATCGGCCCCATCGCGTCGAATGTGGCCGACGCGGCAGCCTGCTACGAGGCCATCTCTGGGCACGACCCGCTCGACTCCACATCGATAGACGGCACCCGCGAGCCGGTCGTCGCCGGCTTGGGGCAGGGCGTGGACGGCCTGCGGGTCGGGATCCTGGCCGAGTTGTGTGCTGGGAGTGCCCGCGTTCAGGAGGCCGACGGGCTGGACGGGGTCTCGGCCGTGGAGGGCGTCGCGGCCGACGTCACCGCCCGAGTCGACGCCGCCGCGGCCGCCCTGGAGGCCGCGGGCGCGACCGTCACCGTCGTGTCGGTGCCGTCGGCAGTGCTGGGCCTTTCGGCCTACTACCTGATCGCACCGGCGGAGGCCTCCAGCAACCTGGCTCGCTACGACGGGGTGCGCTACGGGCTGCGGGTCGATGCGGCCAATGCCGCGGAGATGAACGTCAACACCCGCACGGCCGGTTTCGGCGCCGAGGTCAAGCGCCGGATCATGCTCGGAACCTACGCCCTGTCGGCGGGCTACTACGACGCCTTCTACGGCAAGGCGCTACGGGTCCGCACGCTGATGCTGAGAGAGTTCGCCGCGGCCTACGCCGATGTCGACGTCCTGTTGGGTCCGACCGCGCCGACCACCGCATTCGAGCTCGGGGCCAAGACCGCCGACCCGCTGCTGATGTACCTGAACGACGTGTGCACGATCCCGTCGAACCTCACGGGCCATCCGGCGGTGTCGGTGCCCTTCGGTTGCGGCGACGACGGCCTTCCGGTAGGCGTGCAGCTCATGGGCCCGGCCTTGTCGGAGCCCGTGTTGCTGCGGGCTGCAGCCGTGCTCGAGCAGGCCGCGCCCCGCGGCGGCGGTGTCGCGTGAGTCCGTCTGCGTCCGTGCGGGAGCCGGCACTGCCGAAGGGCTGGGAGCTGGTCGTCGGCTTGGAGGTCCATGTGGAGCTGAGCACGGCTACCAAGCTGTTCTGCGGCTGCGCCAACCGCTTCGGCGACGACCCCAACACCAACGTGTGCCCGGTGTGTCTGGGACTGCCGGGCTCGCTGCCGGTGCCCAACGCGACGGCAGTCAGTTTCGCCATGCGCTTGGGCCGAGCCCTGGGCTGCGAGGTGCGCCCGGCGGTGTTCGCCCGCAAGAACTACTTCTACCCCGACATGCCCAAGGACTACCAGATCTCCCAGTACGACCAGCCCACCAACACCGATGGCCGCCTTGAGCTTCCCGACGGCCAGACCGTCGGCGTCGAGCGGGCCCATATCGAGGAGGACACCGGCAAGACCACCCACATTGGCGGCGGCGGGCGCATCCACGACGCCGACTACGCGCTGGTCGACTACAACCGGGCCGGGGTGCCGTTGGTGGAGATCGTCAGCCGCCCCGACATCCGCACCGCCGAGCAGGCCAGGTCCTACGTGCGCGAGCTGCGGGCCATCCTGCTGGCCATCGGCGTGTCCGACGCCCGGATGGAGGAGGGCTCGATGCGGGTCGACGCCAACGTGTCGGTCCGCCCGGCCGGCTCCGACGAGCTCCGCACCCGCTGCGAGATCAAGAACCTGAGCTCGCTGCGGTCCCTCGGCCGGGCCATCGTCTACGAGGCTCAGCGCCACGTGGACCTGTGGGCCGGCGGCGAACGGCCCCGCCAGGAGACCCGCCACTGGGACGAGGCGAACGGGCGCACCACGCCG
>VXNG01000162.1 GCA_009840695.1 Acidimicrobiaceae bacterium | reverse complement strand
CCCCGCACCGCGGAGGCCCGGTCGACCCGGACGACGTCGGCGCCCATGTCGGCCAGCATCATGGCGCAGAACGGGCCCGGCCCGATGCCGGCGATCTCGATCACGCGGATTCCCTCTAGCGGTCCCATGCCTTCCCTCCGTGCTGTCCGTATGAGAGGTGCGCGTCCCTGCGCATCGATGACACAACTACAGGGATTCTGGTCGACTGACTCTCACCAGGCGATGCGGGCCGCCAGCGCAGTCACCGCGCTGATGATGCTGGCCCACACCTGCGGCGGCAGATCGTGGCCCATGCCCTCGATCTCCAGGTGCTCGGCACCCGGCACCAACTCGGCGGTTCGGCGGCCAGCGTCGGGGGTGATCAGCGGATCGGCACTTCCATGGATCACCAGCGTGGGTACATCGAGGCCTCGCAACTCGTCGGCTCGGTCGCCGCTCCGGGCCGCAGCCTTGAACTGGCGCTCAGATGCGCCCGGATGCCATGCCCGGCGGTAGCTGCGGTCCAGGTATTCCCGCTCGGCCTGCTCGTTACGCCAATCGGGACTGGACCAGATCCGGTAGCCGGCCAGATCCACCTCGATCTGCTCGGCAACTGTGGCCGCGGGGGGAGCGGTGAGGGCGGCCAGAGCCTCGGGCGTGGGATCGCCGACACCCGGCTCTCCGGTGTGCGACGAGATGGAGACCAGACCGGCGACCCGGGCGCCGAAGGAAGCCGCCGCAACCTGCGCCACCATTCCCCCGAGCGAGTAGCCGCAGATAATGGCGCGATCGCAGCCGGCGGTGTCGAGCACCACGACCACATCGGTGGCCATGTCTTCGAGGGTGTAGCGGGCACCGTCGGCCAGAACCGTGGACAGCCCGGAGTCGCGGTGGTCCATGCGCAACACGAAGAAGCCGCGATCGACGAATCCGGCGCACAGGTCCTCCGGAAACACGAGCATGCTCGAACCGAGGCCGTGGAGCAGGATCAGGGCAGGATCGCCCTCAGCGCCAAAGGCTTCATAGGCGATCTCGATCTCGCCGTGGCGAGCCCTAGGCATGGACCATTCCGGCGTCGATGAAGGCGACGGGCAGGGTCCGCAGTCCCGACAGCCGGTTGGTGCGGGTGTAGGTCGGCTCGCCGGTGGCCTCGATGTCGTGCCAGCGGTCCAGGACGGCATTCAGCATCACATCGATCTCCAGCCGGGCCAGGTTGGCTCCCAGGCAGAAGTGGGGTCCATGCCCGAACGCGACGTGGTTGTTCGGCGCCCGATCTATGCGGAACTCGAACGGCTCGTCGAAGACCGCTGCGTCGCGGTTGGCCGACATCTCCCAGACGACCACCTTCTCGCCGGCGCGGATCCGCTGCCCTCCGAGGACGGTGTCGCAGGTCGCCGTGCGGCGCTTGTACACCGACGGCGTCGTCCATCGGACGATCTCCTCGATGGCCGTCGGCATGAGGGACCGGTCGGCTCGGAGAGCATCGAGCTGCTCGGGCGACTTGGAGAGCTCCCAGATGCCGGAGGCGATCGCCTTGCGGGTGGTCTCCGCCCCGGCCGTGAACAGCAGGCTCCAGAACATCGCCACCTCGGTCTCGTCGAGGCGGGACGGGTCCTGGTCGGGCAACTCCCCGTGGATCACCACCGACAGCAGGTCGTCGCGGGGCTCGGCGGTGCGGTCCCGGATCAGCCTCTGGCCGTACTGGAACAGATGTGCGCTGGCCTCTGACCGCACCGACGACGGAACCTCTTCACTGAAGTCCGACGATGTGATGTCGACCCACTCGCACAGCGCGTGGCGATCCTCGTTGGGGGCGCCCAACAACAGGCAGATGGCCTGGAGCGGCAACTCGGCGGCGACGTCGACCACGATGTCGCAACTCCCACGGCCTCCCTGTTTCGGAGCTACTGCATCCAGGGTCCGGTCGGCGATGGCCTCGAGATCGCTCTTGAGACGCGCTATCCGCTTGGGAGTGAATCCCTTGCTGACGAGCTGGCGGATGCGCTGGTGGCGGGGGTCGTCCATCATGTTGAGGAGCTTCCCGCTCATCTCCATGTCATTGATCATCGTGCCCCCGTAGGGACGGTCGCCGCCGGTGTGCGACGAATAGGTCCGGGGGCTGCGGAACACCTCGACGACGAATTCGTGGGAGCTCACGCACCAGAAGCCCTCGCCGTCGGGCGTTCGCACGGTCGGCTCGTGCCACCACACCGGCGCGTGCTCGCGCAACTGCATGAACGCGTCGTGGGGAAAACCGTTGACGAACGTCTCGTAGCTGCTCAAGTCCGGTATCCGGAGCTCCGCGGTCATTGGGCTTCCATGGCCGGCGGGACGGGGGCCGTGAAGCCGGCATCGGCCTCGAGGATCTCCATGGCACCTATGAAGAACTTGCCGGCCAGGCCCGCCTCCACCGAACGGGCCAGCACCCCATGGGCCGCTTCGGTGAGCGGCAGCGGTGTTCCGATCTCGGCCGCGGACTCCAGAGCCAGCCGCAGATCCTTCTCGGCCAGGGAGAGGTCGTAGCTGGACGACTCCCACTGGCGCTTGACGATCATGTCGGCCAGTGGCATGTACATGCCCGCCGAACTGGCCCTCAGCACCTCGAGGAACCTGGGTACATCAAGTCCTGCCTTGGCCGCCAGCAGGTATCCCTCACCGAAGACCTGCGTAGCCACCAGGAAGACCTGGTTGTTGATGAGCTTCATCAGGGTGCCGGTTCCCGACGGCCCCAGCCACTGCGTGTCGTCCTTGCCGAAGCACACCAGCGCATCGCGCACACGACGAAAGGCGGACTCGTCACCCGACGGCATCAGGGCGAGATCGCCGCGTTCGGCGGCCCAAGCTCCGCCGGACACCGGGCAGTCGAGGTAGTCGACCTCGGCCTGGCGGCACTGCTCGAACAGGGCGCGGGCCGTGCCCACCGAGTTGGTGGAGAGGTCCACGACCACCAGACCCGGACGGGCCGACTCGAGCAGCCCTCCCTCGCCGGCCACCACCTCATGAGCGGCTGCGGGCGTCGGCAGCGACAGGAACACGCTGCCGGTCTCCGCAGCCACCCGCGCCGGCGATCGTGCCGTACGGGCTCCGAGTTGGGCGATCCGCTCGACGGCGTCCCCGCGGATGTCAAACACGGTCACACGATGGCCGGCGTCGAGGAGGTGCTTGGCGCAGGGGCCGCCGATGTTCCCCAGCCCGATGAATCCGACTTCCATGTCTCCGGCAAGTTATCCGATCGCCCCGGTTGGGTATAGCGTCGGCCGGTGGCCTGCATCCCGGACAGAGCTGGCAACATGACATCCGCCAGCCCATGACGGCTGAGACGCCCGCACAGACCTACGATCGGGCCACGGTCCAGCGTCGCACGATCGCGGTGACGATGAGTTCGGTGATTCCCACGACGATGGCCATGGGGTCGGCGTTCGCGGCCTCGGCGGTGCTCGCCGAGGAGATAACCGGCAGCGCGACGCTGGCCACGCTGGCTGCCGGCTCAATGTCGATCGGAAGCATGGCCGCCGCCGTTCCGTTGTCTCGCCGCATGGCCCGCCTGGGTCGTCGGCGGGGCCTGGTCGCCGGATGGTGGATCGGCGCCGCGGGAGCGATTACTGCCGTGTTGTCGGCCGTCTTCAGCCTGTACCCGCTGGTGGTGCTGGGCATGATCGGGGTTGGAGCGGGCCAGGCAACCAACCTGGCCGCCCGGTATGCGGTGGCCGACAACGCTCCCGAGAATCGGCTGGCCCGCGCCATCGGATTGCTGGTGTGGGCCTCCACCTTCGGCGCGGCCACCGGGCCGGCGATCGCGCTGGGACCGGTGGCCGACTTTGCCGGGTTCGTCGGCCTTCCTGAGCTGGCCGGCCCCTATGTGCTCAGCACGGCGATGTTCCTGACTGGACTCACCATCACCCATACATGGCTGCGCCCCGACCCGCTCGAGGTGCTCGGCACGATCGGGTCGGAGGCGCCCCGCCCTGCTTCGCCGGTCACGGTGATCCGCCGGATCGCGGCCGTGCCTGCAGCTCGGCTCGCCCTGCTGGCCATGCTGATAGGGCAGTTGGTGATGGTGGGCGTCATGACGGCCACGCCGCTGCACATGACCAGCGGCGATCAGGACCTCGCGGTGATCGGCCAGGTGATCTCGCTCCACATCATCGGGATGTACGCCTTCTCGCCCATCGTCGGATGGCTCGTAGACCGGCTGGGGACGCACACGGTGGTCACCCTCGGCGGGCTGATCCTGTTCGTGGGCGCAGAACTGGCCGGGCACACCGACCCCGAGCACAGCGCCGGTCTCTTCAGCGGCCTCACGCTCATCGGCATCGGCTGGAGTTGCGGGCTAATCGCGGGCAGCACGCTGCTGACGAACGCGTTCCCCGTCCACCAGCGAGTGGAGGTTCAGGGCGGCGCCGACTTCGTCATGATCACCGGCGGTGCGGTGGGCGGGATGTCATCCGGGGCCCTAGTCGAACTGCTCGGCTTCCAGTCGCTGAGCCACTACTCGGGCATTGCCGCCCTGATGCTGGTGGCCGCGGCGGCCGGTGCCTGGATCACGGCCCGCCTGGCTCGCCCGAGGCAACTCGCCTAGACCTCACCGGCGTCGAGGCCTGAGATCCGGGCAGGATCGATGACGTAGCTGAGCCTCGCGGTGGCCGCGGCCGGGTGAGGGTCCCGCACCACAAGATCGAAGTCCCCGGGGTCGGTGCACAGGGTCAACTCGAAGCGGTCGCCCCGGAAGCGGGCGTCGGTCACGATTCCCGTGACGTGGTCGACAGCGTCCGGAGGCGAGTCGCCGGTGCGCCTGAAGGCATCGGAGCGCAACACTGCCGGGCCGGGTGGGACGCTCAAGCGACCCCACGGCACGGCTCCGCCCTCCCCCACCGTCACCACATTGGCATGACCGAGGAAGCGGGCGACGGAGGCCTCGCGGGGATCGTGCCAGATGTCGGCGGGAGTACCGATCCTGGCGATCCCCCCGGACTGCATGACGGCCACCCGGTCGGCCACCGCGAAGGCCTCGTCATGGTCGTGGGTGACGTGCAGGACGGTGACACCTATCCGGCGCAGCAGGATCCTGAGTTCCTCGGTGAGCTCCTCGCGGCGGGGCCGGTCCAGCGAGCCGAGCGGCTCGTCCAGCATCAGCAGGCGCGGCTCGGGCGCCAGCGAGCGAGCCAGCGCCACCCGCTGAGCCTCGCCCCCCGACAGCGTGGCGATGGCCCGCTCCTGGTAGCCGGCCAGCCCCACCAACCCGAGCGCCTCGCGCACCCGCCGGCTCCGGCCGGCGGCGTCCATCTTCTGCATCCGCAGCCCGAAGGCCACGTTGGCGGCCACATCCCGGTGCGAGAACAGCGCGTGCTCCTGGAACATCAGCCCGAAGTCGCGGCGATGCACGGGCAGACCGGCCAGGTCCTCGCCGTCCCAGCGAACCTCGCCGGAATCCAGAGGCTGCAAGCCGGCCACCGCCCGAAGCAGTGTGCTCTTGCCGCACCCGCTCGGGCCCAGAATGGCGACAACCTCGCCCGTTGCCACTTCCAGGTCGACCCCGTCGAGAGCCCTGACCCGGCCGAACGAGACCGTGGCCCTATTGACCGTCAGCACCCGGACCCTCCGCCGAATTGGCAGCCACCAACGCCCAAAACGGCCCCCTCCGCTGCCAATTCCACCGGCGACCGGGCTCGGCAGCGTCCTTCTGGCCGAATTTGCAGCCACCAACGCCCAAAACGGCCCCCTCCGCTGCCAATTCCACCGGCTGGCCGATTCAGCGGTTCCTGCATCTAGAACGCCCCCCGGCGCGTGTCGCCCCAAAGATCCATGACGAAGACTGCCACAGCCGTGAGTGCCATGAGCGCGACCGCTAGGGCCATGGCCTGGCCTCGCAGGGCGTCCCCCGGGGTGCCCAGCAGCCTGAACAGGGCCAGCGGGGCGGTCAGCGTCTCGGCCCGGCGGGGGATGAACGATGTGGCTCCGAACTCCCCCAGCGACACAGCGAACGCGAACCCGGCCCCGACAGCCACACCCCGGGCGGCCACCCGCAGGTCCACCTCACGGCGGACCCGGCGGGGCGACGCTCCGAGAACGGCTGCGGCCTCCCGGGTGCGGGGGTTGACGGTGCGCAGCATCGGCACCAGGGTGCGCACCACAAACGGGATCCCCACCACCGCGTGGGCGATGGGCACGACCAACAGCGACGTGCGGATGTCGATCGGCGGGCGGTTGAGCACGAGCAGGAATCCGAGCCCGACTGTGACCGCGGACGTGCCCAGCGGCAGCGTCAGCCCGATGTCGAAGGCCCGTCCTATCGGGCGGCTGCCGCCGCGGGCCGCCCGCATCACCACCAATGTGGCCGAGCCGCCCACCAGCAGGGCCAGCAGCGCGGCCGGCACCGCAAACGCGAGGGAGTTGCCTAGTGCCGCCAGGGCGGTATCGGGCAGCAGGTTGACCCGATCGGCCAAGGCTGTGTAGTTGCGCAGCGTGTAGCCGCCGCCGCGGCCGGCCGTTAGGGAGCGCTCGATCAGCACCCCGACCGGCAGCCCCAGGATCAGGGCCATAGCAGCCAGGTTCGCGACGAGGCCAGCACCCCGGCGACGAGGCGCGGCTGCGGGCGACGCGACCGGCTCGGCGACTGCCCGGCGCCGCTCGAGCGCGTTGGACACAGCCACCAGTGCAATGACCGCGCCCAACTGCACGACGGCAAGGGCCGCCGCGGTGGTCAGGTCGAGTCGGGTCACCGCGTACCGGTAGATCTCGGTTTCGATGGTGGCCCGGGTGGGCCCGCCCAGCACCAGCACCACACCGAACGAAGTGAACGAGAACAGGAACACGATGGCCGAAGCCGCCGCGATCGATGGTGCCAGCCGCGGCAGGATCACCCGGCGGAAGACCTCGAAGCGCGACGCTCCGAGCACCCTCGCCTGGTCCTCGACCCGGGCGTCGAGGTTGGCCCAGTGGGCCCCGACAGTTCGCAAGACCACCGCGTAGTTGAAGAAGACGTGGGCCATCAGGATGGCCCACACCGTGTGGCGCAGACTCACTGCGCCGCCGCCCGCCAGCCCGAACCGGTCGAACAGGCCCTCGAAGGCGGCCGCCACCACCACCGTGGGCAGCACGAAGGGCACCGTCGCCAGGGCTCGCACCAGCCGCTGCCCCCGGAACCGCAGCCGGGCCACAGCCCCTGCCGCGGGCAGAGCTACCACCACGGTGAGAACCGTGGACACGGCCGCCTGCCAGACGGTGAACCAGATCACCGAGCGATGCGATTCCGAGCCGAGGACCTCGCCCAGCACCGCGGCCGGGCCGGTCCCGCCGAGGCCCCGGGCGATCACGCCGCCGATGGGCCAGACGAAGAACAGAGCCATGAACCCACCCACCGCCAGGGCGGGCAGCGCGGCGACCAGGCCCTTGGCGGGACGGGCCGCGGTGGGCATGGAACTGCGTGCTCAGGTGCCGCGTGTCAGCGCAGGACTATTTCCACCCACCGGTCGGTCCAGGCGTTCCGCTGGGCCTCCACCTCGGCCGGATCCACCATGAACGGGTCGTCAGCTATCTCGGCGTGGGCCACGAACACGTCCGGGAGGGTGGCCGTGGTGGCGACCGGGAACACGAACATGTTGAGGGGAACGTCGTTCTGGAAGGTCGGGGTGAGCATGAAGTCGATCAGGGCCTGGGCACCGCCGGGATTGCCAGCACCGGCAAGCACACCCGCGAACTCGATCTGGCGGTAGCAACTGGCGGTCACCACGCCGGTGGGCGGCTCATCGACTGGCGGATCGGCGAATATCACCTCGGCGGGCGGGCTGGAGGCGTACGACACCACGATGGGGCGCTCGCCGCCGCCGGCGATGAACTCGCCCCAGTAGGCGTCCTCCCAACCGGCGGTCACCGCCACGCCGTTGTCCCGCAACGCGGCCCAGTACTCCTCCCAGCCATCGCCGTAGTGGGCGATGGTGGCCAGCAGGAAGGCCAGGCCGGGCGATGAGGTCTCAGGACTCTGCACTACGAGCATGCCCGCATACGCCGGGTCGGTCAGATCATCGAGAGACGCCGGTGGGGGCGGCGAGCCGTCGAAGGCGTCGATCCAGTAGTTGAGGCACACGTCGCCGAAGTCGACTGGGGTGACCCGGTGCTCGGGATCGAGCTCGAAGTGGTCGGGCACGTCGGCGAGGCCGGGCGATGTGTACGGCTCGAACATGCCGCAGTCGAGGCCGCGCTGCAGGAACGTGTTGTCGATGCCGAACAGCACGTCGCCCAGCGGCTCCCCCGCAGTGAGGCACGCCTGGGCCACCAGCGCCCCGGCATCGCCTGAAGCAAGCTGCTCCACCTCGATGCCGGTCTCGGCAGTGAACGCCTCCAGGGTCTCGGGCGACAATGCGAATGAGTCGTGGGTCAGCAACGTCACCGTGGTCCCGGACGGATCGGACTCGCCCTCAGCTGGAGCCGGTGTGGTGACAGCAGTCGTCGATTCGGTTTCCGAACCAGCGGTGGGAGCGCCCTCCGTAGAAACGATCTCGTCAGTCGCACGGTCTCCGCTGCAGGCTGCGGCCAGTACCGCAACCGCGACCGCGGCCACGGCGATGGTCGCCGCCCGGATCCGTCGACCGACCGTGCGACGAGGCGCGCCTGGCTGAATGGGAGTTTGTAGGGGTTGGTGATCCATGGGTCTTCCTCCGCTGGCATTACCCAGATCAGGTCGGCGGGTCGACACCGCTGCGATCGCGTGGATGCCCTCTCAGCCCGGCTGTCCCGAGCTCCCCGGTCTTTGGTTGTCGCCCGAGACTATATGTCCGTCAGCGGCCGGGCACCACGCTCGGCCGCTACGGGGCGGCGCAGAACTCGAGGCCCAGCGCGTCGAGATCGTCGGCCAGGGTGTCGAGCGACTCCCACTCCGTGGGGATGCATCCGCTCAGCGAGTTGGTGCCGCCCAGGAATACCTGTTCCAGCTCTGCCAGTTGGCCCAGCTCGAAGGGGATCTCGCCGGTGAGTTCGTTGTCCTGTAGCCAAAGCCGCTCGATGCTGGCAAGGTTCGCCAACCGGACGGGAATCTCGCCGGTGAGCCGGTTGCCGTCGAGGTACAGCCGCCTCAGTCCTGTCATGCCGCCGAGTTCGGCCGGGATGTCCCCCGACAGGTTGTTGCGCCTCAGCCAGAGTTCGGTAACGAGAGTGAGGTCGCCCAACTCGACGGGGATCTCCCCGGACAGCTCGTTGTCGTCGAGGTCGAGCCGCGTCAGGCTCGCGAGGCGACCGAGTTCGGCCGGAATCGGCCCCGTGAGACTGTTGTGCCACAGGTTCAGCTGCTTGAGGCTGGCAAGGTCGCCCAACTCGGCGGGTATCTCGCCCGAGAGTTCGTTCCAGCGGAGCCTGAGGATCTTGAGGTTGGACAGCTTGCCGAGCTCCGGGG
>VXNG01000207.1 GCA_009840695.1 Acidimicrobiaceae bacterium | reverse complement strand
CCAGATCTACACCTACGAGGACAAGACCGGCCGCAGCGGCCGCCAGATCCAGCCCGTGTGCCCCGCGCCCATCCCGGAGGAGCTCACCGCGCGGGCCCAGGAGATCGCGGTGCGCACCTTCTCGGCGCTAGGCCTGTACGACTGCGCCCGCGTCGACATGCGCATGGACGCCGACGACAACCTGTACGTCCTGGAGGCGAACAGCCTGCCCAGCCTGGGCGAACACGGGTCGTACCTGGTCGGGGCGGCCCATGTCGGTCTGGACTTCGCGGCCTTCGTGAACCGGCTGGTCGAGGTGGCCAGCGCCCGCTACTTCGGCACCCCGCAGCCGCCCCCGGTGGACGCCCGGGCCGCCGACCCGTCGGAGCGGGCCTTCCAGTACATCACCCAGCGCCGCGACGGCATGGAGCGCTCGCTGCAGGGGTGGGTTCAGACATCGAGCCGCACCGACGATCCGCTGGGCCTGTCCCGAGCCGCGGAGCGCGCCGGGCGGATCTTCGGCGACCTGGGGATGCGGCCCGTGCCGGAGCTCACCGACGAGCCCGAGGCCCACATGTGGGAGACCACCAGGGGCTTCGACGGGGGCATCCTGCTGCTCGCCCACCTGGACGTTCCCACCACGCCAGACACGGTGCGGCAGGGATTCCGCCGCGATCCGGAGTGGCTCTACGGCGAGGGGATCGGGCGCACCCGGGCACCGCTGGTGATGCTGGAGTACGCCCTGCGCGCCCTCCGGAGCGTCAGGAGCCTCAGGCGGCTCCCGCTCGGCGTGTTGCTGTACTCCGACGAGGGACGCGACGCGGCCCTGAGCCAGAAGCTGATCGGGCAGGCCGCGGCCCGGGCCGGCCAGGTGCTCGTCTGCCGGCCCGGCACCGTCGGCAACGGCGTCCTCACCCAGCGGCGCGGCAGCCGCCGGTACGAGTTGGTCGTGGAGGGCGACAGGCTGAGCCCGGGCCAGATCGGGCGGCGCAGAACGGTGGTCAACTGGACGGGCGAGAGACTGCTGGCGATCGGCCGGCTCAGCTCCCCCAAGAAGCGCCTCTCGATAGCCGCGCTGGACGTGAGGACCGAGCGTCACCCTATGTTCGTGCCCCACCGGGTGGAGGTTTCCCTGATGATGTCGTACGTCGAGACGGCGCAGGCCGACGAGGCCGAGGCCGCGATGCGGTCCGCCCTCGGCCGGAGTGGACCCAAGTGGCGCCTCACCCGGCTCGACGACAGGCCGCCCATGGCCGACCGGCCGACGAACGCTCCCCTGGTGGAGGCTCTGGAGGCTGCCGCGGCCCGGTGGGAGATCCCACTGGAGCGGGAGTCCTCAGCCTGGCCGTCGGTCGCCGGACTGGTCCCTCCCTCCACCGCGGTCGTGTGCGGGATGGCGCCGGTCACCAGGGACCGGGGAACGCCCGACGAGGCGGTGCAACGCATCAGCCTGGTGCAGCGCACGCTGCTTCTGTCCGAGTACCTGATCGGCCAACTCGATCGCTGACCGCATGACCGAACCCCCTGCTCGGTCTCGGCGAGCGGTCGACACCGACCTGCTGGAGTTGACCGACACCCGCATCCACGAGCCGCAGCGCATCGCGGCGTCCTCGAAGGGCATGGTGAGCACGGCCCACTACTCGGCCACAGCCGCGGGCGTGCAGATGCTCGAGCAGGGCGGCAACGCGGTGGACGCCGCCGTCGCGGCTGCTCTGGCTCTGGGCGTCTGCGAGCCCGCGGCGTCGGGGTTGGGCGGCCAGACCATGATGCTCATCCATCACCAAGTGTCCGGCGCCACCCTCGCGGTCGACGGCTCGTCACGAGCGCCGAACCGGGCCGTGATCGACGCCTTCGCCAACCTGCCCGCCGACCGCAGGCGAGGGCATCTGGCCACCACCGTTCCCAGCTCGCTCGCCACCTATGCCCACGTGCTGGAGCGCTACGGCCGTCTCCGCTGGGCGGCCATCATGGAGCCTGCCATCGCACTCGCGGAGGATGGCTACGAGATCAGCCTGCTCCAGTACCGCCTCACCAAGCGGGAGCGCAGGCACCTGCAGTCCCGCTCGGCGGGGCCGCTCTTCCTGCAGGACGGGCGGCGGGCTCGCCGGGCCGGGACGAGGTTCGTCCAGCCTGTGCTGGCTGCGACGCTGCGCCGTCTCGCCGACCACGGCTTTGAGGACTTCTACCTGGGCGAGACCGCTCGATTGATCCACACCGACATGGAGATGAACGGCGGCATCCTCCGAGCCGACGACCTGGCGCAGATTCCCCACCCCGTAGAGCGCGAGCCGCTGGCGGGGCGGCTCGGCCGCGACAGCGTTCACACCATGCCGCCACCCGGCGCGGGCCGCACCCTGGTGGAGATGCTCAACATCCATCAGAGCCTCCCCCGCGAGCTCCAGGACATCGACACACCCGACGGCGCCGTGTGCCTGGCCAGGACCATCCGGCAGGCGCTGATCGACCGCAGGGACCGGCCCTTCGATCCGAACCTGTACTCCCAAGTCTCCGACAAACAGATGCTGAACCGCCGGTACGCCCGTGGGGTGGCCGATGAGTTCGCAGCGCTCCACACCCGCGGCGAGACCACCCACCTCTCGGTGATGGATCCGGACGGCAACGCCGTGGCGCTCACGCAGTCGATCGAGAACGTCTACGGCTCGTGCGCCGCTTCGCCCGAGCTGGGCTTTCTCTACAACAACTACATGAGCGCCTTCGACTACGAGGACCCCTCACACCCCTACTACCTGAGGCCCAACGCGGTGCCGTGGGCCAGCGTGGCCCCGACGATCATCCTCAGAGACGGAACACCGCGGCTGGCGATCGGGTCGCCGGGCAGCGAGCGGATCGCTTCATCGATCCTTCAGGTCATGATACGGCTCAGGAACTCCTCGCCACTGGCCGCGGTGGACGCTCCCCGCCTTCACTGCTCGCTCCACGGCGTCGCGTCCGTGGAGGCTTCACGGGTATCGACCGACGTCTTGGAGGCACTCCAGCGTCACGGCTTCGCAGTGGACCGCCGGGATGCCCATTCCTTCTACCTGGGTTGCGTGCAGCTGGTGATGAACGATGGGGGTCGGCTGATCGGCGTGGCCGACCCGAGACGCGACGGCGCCGCCGACGGCCCGGATTCGACACTGCGATCAGACCCGTGAAGCTGCCTCTCGTCGTCTCCGTTCCCCACGCAGGGCTGAGTGTTCCCCCGGAGGTCGCGCCGGTCTGCGCGCTCTCACCGGCCGAGATCGCAGCCGACTCCGACGGCGGTTCCGGCGAGATCTACTCGTTCGCCACCGAGGCCGGCGCGTTCGTGACCACCGACATCGCCCGGGCCGTAGTCGACGTGAACAGGGCTCCAGACGACCGGCGGCCCGACGGGGCGGTCAAGACCCACACCTCTTACAAGGTGGGCGTCTGGGACCGTCCGCTGTCGGAGGCCGAGGTCGAAGGCCTCCTTGATGCGTACTACACCCCCTACCACGCGCGGCTCACCGAACTGGGCCTGGCGGGTCGCTGGCCTCTAGGGGTCGACTGCCACACAATGGCCGCGGTGGGACCCCCGGTCGGGCCGGACCCCGGCCGCGAGCGGCCCTGGGTATGCGTGAGCAACGCCGACGGCACCTGCCCGCAGGAATGGATCGACACGCTGCGGGACGGCTTCCAGCAGCAACTCGAAGGACCGGTGAAGGTCAACGATCCCTTCCGGGGCGGCTACATCAGCCGTTCCCATTCGAACGAGATGCCCTGGGTTCAGATCGAGCTGTCCCGAGCGCCGTACCTGCCTCACGACACCAAGCGAGAGGTAGTCCTCACCGCGCTGCGACACTGGGCCGAGCGCCACGCCTAGGAACGATTCCTGGTCACGCGGGTTGAGATGCCGGCTCGGTCGAAGAGCCGGCGGGCGGCGTCACCGGCCCTGGCCATTATCTGGCGCTCGTCGACTGCGACCAGCGCACCGTCCCGGATGACGATCCGGCCGTCGACCACTACGTCTCGCAGGTCCCGGGGGGTGGCGTTGTAGACCAGAGCGCTGGGAATCCGATGCACGGGAGCCACGAACGGCGACCGCAGATCCACGACCAGCAGGTCGGCCCGCTGACCCTCGACCAGCGCACCGAAGGAGTCCGGCATCCCGAACGCGGCTGCTCCACCGCGGCAGGCCATCTGCAGAACATCGGCGGGCTGAAGCACTAGGGCGTCGAGGTGGTGCACCTTCTGCAGCAGCACCGTGGCCTTGAGCACCTCGAACATGTCCTGGCGGTTGTTGCTGCCCGGACCGTCGCTGGCCAGTGCCACGGTGATGCCCCGGGCCCGCATGCCGGCGATGGGGGCCACGCCCGAGGCCAGATACATGTTCGACACCGGGCAGTGCACCACCACCGAGCCCGAAGCCGCGATGAGGTCGAGTTCGTCGTCGTCGACCCACACGCTGTGGGCGAGCTGCAGGTCAGGCCCGAGCACGCCCAGCGAGTCGAGCCATGTCACATGGCGCACCCCTCGCTCTTCGAGGCTCATGTCCACCTCGACGGCGGTCTCCGCACAGTGGATGTGGGTGCCGCGGCCCCAGCTGCGGGCCGCGGCCACCGTGGTGCGCATGGCTTCGTCGGAGCATCCCCACGGGATGAGCGGAGCCAGCTCCACCCGGATCCGGTCGTCGTGGTGGCCGTCCCAGCGGCTCCGGGCGGCTTCGGCCCGGGCAACCGCCTGGTCCGCCGTCTGCTCCAGCGCCGGGTGGTAGTTGCGGTCGGCCCAGCCGTGGGCCAGCAGGAAGCGCACCCCCAGCTGGTCGGCGGCCCGGCACACGGCGTCGTTGATGCCCTCGTCGGTGTGGATGTACTGGTGGTCGATGACCGCGGTGGCCCCGCCCCGCAGGTTCTCTACCAGCCCGACGAGGGCCGCGGCGTGCGCGATTTCAGCGTCGAGGTGGATGGCGGCCGGCCAGATGCAGTCTCGCAGCCAGTCGAGCAGGGACTTGTCGTCGGCCAGGCCCCGGAACATGGTCTGGAACAGGTGGGTGTGGGCGTTGGTCATTCCCGGCATGACCGCGCCTCCCGCCGCGTCGATCACCTCGCCGGCCTGGGCCAGGCGACTGGACGGAGGCTCCCCCGCACCCACCTCGGCCACCCGGTTGCCGCGCACATACACCCACCCCGGATCGTGCACCGTGCCAACGTCATCAACCGCGACCACGGCACCGCCGCGGACCAGCAGATCGTGATCGGTCACGGGCTCGACGAAGACTAGGGGGACCAGCCGGCGAAGGTGTCGATTACCGGCTTCATATCGTCCATCAGGGGATAGAGCACCGGGCAGGTGATCCCCGCGTCGATGAACTCGGCCACCGTCTCCCGGCACTGGGTGGCGCTGCCCACAGCCATGATGCGACGCACCAGGTCGTCGCCGATGAGCGGGGCGGCCTTCATGTAGTCGGCCTCGGTGGCCGGCCAGCCGACCACCTCCTGGACCCGCTCGATGAGCTCGGGGTCCGCACCGGAGGCGGCCATGATGTGCGGCTCGGTGCCCAGGTAGTACGCCACCAGCGACTTGCCGGTCAGCAGCGCTGTGTCGGGATCGTCGTCCGACAGCGAGCAGATCAGCAGTTCGGGCCGGTCGATGTCGTCGATGGTGCGGCCCGACCTGGCCGCCCCGGCCTCGACCCGGGCCACCGCGTCGCGGATGTAGTCGGACGACACCACGTAGTTGAGCATGGCTCCGTCGGCGATCTCGCCCGTCAGCTCCAGCATCTTCGGACCGGTAGCTCCGATGTAGATGGGAATGTCGCGGGGGGAGGCGTCGCCGTAGGCCACGTCGAGGGCCACACGGTCGAGGTGCACGAACTCACCGGTGTAGGTGATCTCCTCCATGGTGAACAGCGCCCGGATCGCCTCGACGTTCTCACGCATGGCGGTCAGCGGCTTGCGGCGGCCCGCGCCCACCCGACCGGCGATGGGCTCCCACCAGGCGCCGAGTCCCAGCATCACCCGGCTGCCCCCGTCGGGCGCGGGCCCTCCGAGTTCGTGCATCGTGCTCCAGGTCGCCGCGATCACCGCCGGGTTGCGGGTGTAGATGGGCAGCACGCCGCTGGCGATGCGCAGCCGTTTCGTGGACGCCAGCAGGGCGCTCATCATCACCACGCAGTCGCGGGCCAGCCGGGTGTCGCCCTGCCAGATCTCGCTGAAGCCCTTCTCCTCGGCGTACTGGGCCATCGCGATCTCGTAGCCGATGGGATGCTTGTCCTGGAAGTAGAGGGCCATGCGCTGTGTCACGGCCGCAAATTGTTCCACAGCCGCGGCCCGCGCCTACGATCGGCGGTCATGGGATCGCGCGCTGTCGAACCGGAGGGAATCGCTCCCCCGGCGGCGCGCTATGCCCACGCAGTGGTCACCACCGGAGCGCAGAAGTGGCTGCACACGTCGGGCATCGTGGCCACCCGGGCCGACGGGTCGATAGCCGATGACGCGGGAGGGCAGGCCCGCGACATCTGGGGCAACATCTCGGCCATACTCGCCGAGGCCGGCATGGAGCCGAGCGACATCGTGTCGGTGACCACATACGTAGTGCCAGGACAGGATCTCGCTCCGGTTATGGCCGAGCGAGACCGCTTCCTCGGCGGCCGCCTGGCCGCTTCCACGCTGTTGATCGTTCCTGAACTAGCCCAGCCCGCCTGGAAGATCGAGATCGCCGTGGTGGCCGCTCGCTGAGCGCGGCCGCTCGCTCTAGGCCGCTATCGAAGAGACCTCGATAGCGGCGCGCTCCACGAACGCCGACATCTCGGCCGGCTCGCGCTGGTCCAGGCCGTAGAGCGCCACCCAGCGCAGCTTCGTGGAGGGAGCGCACAGGCGGGCGACAGTGCGCCGCAGCAGATGGCGCCCCGGCTCTCCCTGGAGCCGATTCACCCAGCTCGAGGAGCCGTGGGTGGTTACCGCTACAAGGTGCCTTACGGTGCGCAACGGTGAGGTTGCCGCGTCCGCGGTGCCGTCGATCCAGGCGGCCAGCTCGCGCTGCACCCACCCGAGCATCGGCGCAGGCAAGCCGCCCCACCAGGTGGGATAGACGAACACCAGGCCTTCGGCGCCAGCAACGCTCACCCCGTCGATCCACTCGCCCTGCGTGAGCCGGACAACCTCAACGTCGTGGCCGCCGCGCTCGAGCGTCTCAACCACGCCGTCGCGCAGCGCGACGTTCAGGCAATCCTGTTGCGGGTGAGCGTGCAGAACCACGAAGCGCACGGCCAGAGGGTACCCACCCAGAGGCCGAGCGGATGGGGCTGCGCCAGCCGAGCCGTTCTAGAGTTCTTGACGTGGATCTGCGGGACTGGATCATCGACGACTTGAGGTCGCTGCGGGCCAAGCTCGACGGCGGTGTGCTGAGACTGATACCGCCGGAGCGGCGGCGGGAGCGGGCCGACGGAGGGGGGATCGCTCCGGTGTACGTGCTGTGGCACCTCGCCCGCCACCATGACGTGGCCGTCAATGGCGTGCTGAGGGGTGGCGACGGCAGCGTCGTAGAAGGCTGGACCGACCGGCTCGGCATCGACGATGGCCTCTGGCGAGGTCTGGCCGAGGGCGAGGACTCCGACTTGGTGGACGTGCTCGACCCGGAATCGGTCGGCGCCTACGCGCTGGCCGTGTTCGACTCCACCGCCGGCTGGCTCGAAGAGAACGGGCTCCCCCGCATGGATGGCCGGCCCGACACCACGGCCGCCCTTCAGGCCATCGGCACTCCCGAGGACCGCTTCGACTGGCTGTACTCGATGTGGGACGGCAAGCCGTCCGCGTGGTTCTTGCAATGGAGCGCCATCGGCCACGGCTTCAACCACCTGGGCGAGCTGGTGTCCGTACGCAACCGCCTGGGACTCAGCCCCTTCTAGGGGGACCCGAGGACGCAACCCGGCGGCTACGGTCTGGGGCGTGCGACCCGGCCGGTACCTAGCCACCGGTGCTGCGGCGTGCGCCCTGCTTGTCGCCGCGGCCTGCGCGAGCGGGCCGACCCGCAGCTCGACGCCCGCCCCGGCCGACTGGACCCCCGAGGCCGGGCAGAATCAGGTGGCCGACGCAACCAGCCTGACACTGCCGCCCGTCGAACTCGTCGCCCCTCAAGCACCGGCCGCGGGTAGCGAGAGCCCAGCCGAGTCGATCCAGGACGACAGCCCGACCGGGCAGGGTTCCGGAAGCCGCGGGCTGATCGCAGCCGCCGGCCCGATCGGCCTGCGGCTCCTGCACCCGAGCGGTGAACTCGTGGGCGAGCTGGGTCCCAACTACGTCGTCACCCAACCGACCTGGTCGCGGGACGGTCAACGGCTGGCCGCGACCCTCGTGGATCCGTCCACCGGTGTTTCCAGGGTCGCGGTCGCCGACATCGCCACCGCGAACGTCGTCACGGCGACCGCCCCTAACCCCTACTTCTTCTACTCCTGGAGCTATGACGGCTCCAGGCTGGTCGCGCTGGGGCCGGGGCAGACGGGCGGCACCGCCGCCGTCATCCTGGACGAGACGGGCGCCCGCGCCTCGGACGTCACGCTTCTGGGCCAGAGCGTGTACGTCGCATGGGAGCCCGGCGGGCGCCGGCTGCTGGTGCACGCGGGGCACCAGCTGCTGCTCGTCAACAACGTCGACTCGCCCCAGGATCACCACGACTACGGTCTGGTGGGCGTCGACTTCCTGGCTCCGGCGTGGGTGCCGGGCACTCGGGACTTCCTCTACGTGGACTCCTATGGACAGGCCCCTGCGGACGCCGGGGAGCAGGAACTCCTGGACCGGAGGTCCACCACCGACCCGCAGCTGTTGCGCCGCAGCACCGACACCGGCGAGATCACCGATCTCGGGCCCGCCGGCCCCTACACGACGATGGCGGTCCACCCCTCCGGGGACCGCGCCGCCATCTCGGCCGCAGACGGGCGGCCAGGATCCGCCGGTGACGGCACGGGACAGGACCCATCCTCGCAACCCGGGCAGACGGCTGGGGCCGGGCCCGACACGGTGGTCCCGGCCGGTTCGGTGCAGATCGTCGACCTCTCCACCGGCGAGCGTCACACCGTCCTCGACCAGATCGGGCTCTGGCTCGAATGGAGTCCCGACGGCCGCAACCTGCTGATGGCGACCGCCGCGGACGACCAGGCCGGCTTCGGAATGTCCTGGCACATCTGGGACGGGCAGCAGTCATACGAACTGGTCCAGTTCACACCAAGCGTCGCCTTCGCCCGGAACTACCTGCCCTTCGCCGACCAGTACGACGAGACGCCGCGGCTGTGGTCGCCCGACAGTGACGCGATCACCTTCGGAGCCAACACGGCAGACGGAGATGTCACGGTGGTGGCCCGCATCGACGGCGCCGGTGCCGTGGCGAGTCTCGGCCCGTCGGATGTGTCGTTCTGGAGCCCGCTACCGTGAGGTCCATGCCCGACCCGCACAGCCGCCGTCTCGAGGATCTCAGCGGTCCGGAGATCACCGACCGGATCACCGAGTCGTCGGTGATCGTGCAACCGATCGGCGCGGTGGAACAGCACGGCCCGCACTTGCCACTCTCGGTGGACCACGTGATAGCCCACGAGTCTGCGGCCGCGCTGGTCGCCGAACATGGCGACGCCTACGACCTGTGGCTGCTGCCCACCCTGTCGGTGT
>VXNG01000252.1 GCA_009840695.1 Acidimicrobiaceae bacterium | reverse complement strand
GGCCCTGGCCGGCGAAGGGTTCGACATCGTCGTGGCCGACGTGCTCGACACCACCGACGCCGTCGACGAGATCCAGGCCTGCGGCGGCCGGGCCATCGGCTGCAGTGCCGACATCAGCTCCAGGGCAGACACCGAGGCAATGGCCGCGGCCGCAGCCGAGGCTTTCGGCACGATCGACGTGCTGATCAACAACGCGGCGTACTACTCCCAGATCACCCGCAGCCCGTTCTACGAGGTCTCGCTACAGGAATGGGACCGGGCCTTCGAGGTCAACGTGCGGGGCGCCTGGCTCACGTGCTGCGCGGTCTACCCCTACATGAAGAAGCAGGGGTCGGGGAAGATCATCAACATCTCCTCCACCACCTGCTTCAAGGGCACGGTCGGCTTCCCCCACTACGTAGTAAGCAAGACCGCCCTCATCGGATTGACACGGTGCCTTGCCGAAGAACTCGGTCCCGACGGGATAATGGTCAACACGGTCACCCCCGACCTGATACCCAATCCGATGCTGCGTCCCTCCGACGCCGCCAGCGACCAGTTCGTGGTAGCCGGGCGCTCCATCAAGCGCACCCAGGTCCCGGAGGACATGGTCGGCACGATCCTGTACCTCGCGGGCCGCGGCTCCGACTTCGTGACCGGCCAGAACATCGTCGTCAACGGGGGCGCCTTCTACCAGTAGCCCCACCCGCAACGTGCTAGCTCTCGAGCAGCTCCAGCAGAGCTCTCAAGGCTCGGGCGCGATGGCTCATGGCGTTCTTGGCGGCGGCTCCCATCTCCGAGAATGTGAGGCCATCAGCCTCGGTTGGCGCGAACACGGGGTCGTAGCCGAAACCCCCGGTGCCGCGGAGCTCGGTGGTGATCGCGCCCTCGACTAGACCCTCGGCGACAACGCTGGCTCCGTCGGGCCAGCAGACCGCGGCCACAGTCCGGAACCGCGCGGTCCGCTGCGGCGCCGGCACGTCCCGCATCTCGGACACCAACCGGGCCAGGTTGTCGGCATAGCTGGCGTTCGGCCCCGCGTATCGGGCCGACCACACTCCGGGGGCTCCCCCTAGGGCGTCGACCTCCAGCCCGGTGTCGTCGGCCAGGGCGGCCGCGCCCGCGAAGTCGCACACGGCCCGGGCCTTCAGCAAGGCGTTGCCCTCCAGGGTGTCGGCGTCCTCGACTACCTCGCCCACACCCTCGGGCCGGGGCAGCAGCACCGCGTGGCCCTCCAGCACGTCGGCCATCTCGGCCACCTTGTCGGGGTTTGCGCTGGCGCAGACCAGCTCGATCATCTGGGAGCGGGAGGACTCTCGAGGACGGCTCGCTGAGCGGCGACGATCTCCGAGATCCCCTTCGAGGCCAGGTCGAGGAGCTCGTCGAGTTGGGACCGCGTGAAGGGTCGGCCCTCGGCGGTGCCCTGCACCTCGATGAGACCGCCCGAGCCGGTCATGACCACGTTGAAGTCCACGTCGGCGCGGGCGTCCTCGGAGTAGGGCAGGTCCAGCAGCGCCGCACCGTCGATCAGCCCGACGCTGATTGCGGCGCAGTCGTCGATGATGGGCGATGCCTTCAACTCTCCGGCCTGCATCAGCCGGGTCACCGCGTCGTGCAGGGCCAGATAGCCCCCGCAGATCGACGCGGTGCGGGTGCCGCCGTCGGCCTGGAGCACGTCGCAGTCCACGATCACCTGGCGCTGACCGAGCGCCGCCAAGTCGACGACGGTCCGCAGCGACCGGCCGATGAGGCGCTGGATCTCCTTGGTGCGGCCGCCCACCCGGCGGGAGACCCGCTCCGGTGACGATCCCGGCAGCATCGAGTACTCGGCGGTGAGCCATCCGCTGCCGCGCTCGCGCATCCACCGCGGCACGCCTTCGTCGATCGACGCCGTGCACAGCACCCGGGTGGCCCCGAACTCGGCCAGCACGGACCCGCCGGCCATGGTGGTGTAGTCGCGCCGGAACCTCAGCGGTCGCAGCTCGTCGGGCCTGCGACCGTCGGCGCGCCGGCCGTCGGCCCCGATGGCGGTCACTGCTGGTTCCTCACACCGTCAGGACCAGACCGGGTCGGGCGACCTCCACCTCACCGGCGAACACCTCGCCGGCCTCGGCCAGCTGCGCGCCCGGGTTGCAGCCGGGGGCCAGATGGGTGAGCACCAGGCGCTCTGCTCCGGCCACGGCCGCGGCCCGGGCCGCCTGCCGGGCGCTCATGTGGGGGATGCCCTCATCCTCGTGCTCGCAGCCGTGGCTGGCGTCGCACATGGCGACATGGATGCCCTCCCCCAGCGTCCGGAAGTCCCAGCCGGGCCCCGTGTCGGAGCTGAAGGCGAACGAGCGGCCGCCCGAGTCCACCCGAACGGCCAGCGTCTCCACGGGATGGTCGGTGAGGGCAAAGCTCCATTCTTGATCGCCGATGGTCAGCTTGGAGGCAGGATCGATCACGTTCCAGGCCAGAGGATCGGTCCGGCCCGACCGCATCACGGTGATGGCCCTGTCCATGGCCCGGGTCTCGGCCGTGCCGTAGACGGGGACGTTGCTGCGGGGCACGAACCAGATGTACACGTTGCGAATCACCGGCAGCTCAAGCCAGTGGTCGGGATGGCAGTGGGTGGCGACGATGGCGCTGACGTCGGCCAAGTCGATGGCCTCCTGGAGGGGTCCCAGCGTTCCCGGCCCGCAGTCGAGCAGCACCGAGGTGGAGCCGCTGCGCACCAGGTAGCCGGTGCAGGGGTTACCGGGCGCGGCGTAGCTGCCGCTGCATCCGAGGACCGTGACCGTGAGTGTCACACCAACGCCTCGGTCGCGAGTCGAGCGCCTAGCGCTCCTCCTTGAAGACCACGTGCTTGCGGATCACCGGGTCGTACTTCTTGAGCTCGATGCGGTGACGGGTGTTGGTCTTGTTCTTGGTGGTCACGTAGGTGTAGCCGGTGCCGGCGGTGGACCGCAGCTTGATGATGGGACGCTTGTCGCTGGCCATCGCCGTCTCCTTGCTCTAGACCTTGCGGCCGTTGCGGCGCATCTCGGCCACCACGCTCTCGATGCCCCGCTTGTCGATGGTCTTGATGGCCTTGGTGCTCAGGCGCAGCTTGATCCAGCGCTTCTCGCTGGGAAGGTAGTAGCGCTTGGTCTGGACGTTGGGATCCCAGCGGCGGCTGGAGCGGCGGTGCGAGTGCGAGAGCTGCTTGCCGAACTGCGGCTTCTTGCCGGTGACCTGGCAGATCCTGGACATTCGAGAAAGGGTAGCGAGGCTCCGCCCGCGCTCCACTGGAATGTGACGGATGACCGCGGCCTGCGACGGTCCGCCGCCGCTAGAAGTAGATGATCTCCGAGGCCCGCTCGGCCACCTCGTCGAGGTCGCCGGTCCAGGCCCGGCTCGAAAGGTACTTCCAGCCGCCGTCGCACACGATGAACACCACCGTGCCGGCGTCGATCCGCTCGGCCACCCGGACCGCCCCGGCCAGGGCCGCGCCCGACGACAGGCCGGCGAAGATGCCGGCGTCGGCCAGCCGCCGGGTGTACTCCACCGACTCGCGGGGCCGCACTATGCGCTTGCCGCTGAGCAGGTCGGATCCGCCCCACTTCTCGTAGACCGGCGGTATGAAGCCGTCGTCGAGGTTGCGCAGGCCGTCGACCATCTCGCCCGCGGGCGGCTCCACGGCATACACCTCGATGTCGGGGTGGGCCTCCTTGAGGCAGGTCCCGACGCCCATGAGGGTTCCGCTCGTGCCCAGGCCGGCCACGAGGTGGGTCACGTTGGGCACGTCGCGCAGGATCTCGGGCCCGGTTGTCTCGTAGTGGACACGGGGGTTGGCCTCGTTGGCGTACTGGTACAGGAACACCCAGTCGGGCTGCTCCAGGGCCATCCGGCGGGCCAGGCGCACCGCCCCGTTGGATCCCTCGGCGCCCGGCGACGGCACGATGTCGGCGCCGAACACCTCAAGCATCTGGCGGCGCTCGGGCGAGGTGTTCTCGGGCATCACCACCGTTATCGGGTAGCCCCGGATTCGGGCGATCATGGCCAGCGCGATGCCGGTGTTGCCCGAGGACGGCTCCAGTATCCGCTTGCCGGGCCCGAGGGTTCCGTCGGCCTCGGCGTCGAGCACCATGGCTTTGGCAATGCGGTCCTTCACCGAGCCGGTGGGGTTGGCGCTCTCTAGCTTGGCCACCAGCCGGACGTCGGGGTTGGGGCTCAGCTGCGAGACGTCCACGGCCGGTGTGTCGCCGATCAGATCCAGTGCGTCCCGCTTGAGGGCCATTGTCAAGGTCCTGAGGTAGTTCTAATCCCGAGTAGTTCGATCAGGATTATACCTGCGGAACAGCACCAACGCGGCAGGCACAGTCAACGCCGAGACCACCGCCAAAGCGCCCAGCGACCACGCGTAGGCCGACGACAGGGTGTCCGCCAGCGCGGTGTCAAGCACCGCCTCGGAGTCGTCGAGCAAGCCTCTCACCGCCTCGACGTCTCCTGCCCTGCGTTCCACGCCCCAGAACAGCACCGCACCGGCCACGGCCGCTCCGTAGGTCCAGCCCAGCGAGCGGATGAACTGCTGGGCCGAGCTCACACGACCCATCTCTGCGGGTGCGGCCTGGCTCTGCAGCATGGCCAAGCTCGCCGAGGTGATGGTCCCTAGCCCCAAACCCAGACAGATGAAGGCAGCGAAGAGCACCGTGAAGGACGTCCGGGCCGCCGCGGCCACAGCGACGGCGGTCGCCGCCGAAGTGAGGAGGACCGAACCGATCACAATCACGATCCGCGCCTTCATGCCTCGTTCCTGGAGCCTGCTCGACATCCACGACCCGACCGCCCATCCGATGGTGGGCCAAACCACCGCGAAGGCAGCGAACGACAGCGTGGTCCCCCGCCCGCCCCGCAGGTACAGGGGCAGGAAGACACTGGCCCCCGTGCCGCCCGCGATGGAGGCGATGGCGACGGCGTGCAGCGGCCACCACTGCCGCCCGGTCATGTGCGGGATGTGGACGATCGGGCCGGCGCGGCCCCGGGCGTGGCGCACGTACAACGCGTACAGCAGCGCAGCGAGCGCCAAGAGACCGAGACTCGACCATCGCACCGACGAGGTGGCCATCAGCAGGGCGATGGCCACGCCGCTCATCAGCAGCAGGCCCCGCCGGTCCAGCGGCTCGGCCTGGGCCATGGCCTGCGCCGGCAGCTTGTTCCACCCCGCCACGGCCGCTACGGCCGCCACCGGAAGGTTGACCGCGAACACCGATCGCCAGCCGAGCGTGGTCACCAGCACCGCGGCCACCGCCGGTCCGCCCATGCCCATCAGGCCCCACACCGAGGCCACCAGGGCATAGGCCCGCGGCCTGAGGGCGTCGTCGTAGGTGAGCCCGATGCAGGTGACGGCGGTGCCGATCAGCGACCCGGTGGCCAGTCCCTGCAAGAGCCGGGCTCCGACTAGCGCTTCCATGGTGGGCGCGGCCGCACACATCGCGGACGTGGCCGCAAACACGACGGTGGTGACCCGGTAGGCCCGCCTGGCCCCGGCACCGTCGATGAACGGCCCTATGGCCAGCACCGCTATGGCCGCGGCCAGCAGCTCGACAGTGATCACCCATTGGGTCAGCGCCACTCTCCCGAGGTCGGCGCCGATCTCGGGCAACGCGGCCGTGACCGAGGTGGCGTTGTAGAAGGCCAACGCCATCGAAGCCATCACCGCCAGCGACACCGCCCGGTTCTCCGGCGCCATCAGGCCTCGGGCCGGGCGACTCATCTCACGAACCTACAGCCGCTCCCCCGCCGGTCCGGTACCGCGGCCGGCGCTGTCGCGCGGCTGGTATCCCCGCGTCAACACCAGCGCGGCGGGCACGGTCAGCACCGACAGCACCGCCATGGCGGCCAGCGACCACATGTAGCCCTCGGCCAGCGCGTCGGCCACCGTGACGTCCACGACGGTTTCGACGTCGCCGAGCAGGCTGCGGACCAGCTCGGCGTCTCCGGTGCGCCGCTCGACCACCCAGAACAGCACGAGACCGGCGACCGCGGCGCCGTAGGCAAAGCCGAGCGAGCGAAGGAACTGGTGCGCCGAGCTGGCCCGGCCCATCTCGGCCGTGGCGGCGCGGCTCTGGAGCAGGGAGAGGCCCGAGGTTGTGATGGTGCCGATCCCCCAGCCGACGCAGGCGGCCGCGGCCAGCACCAGCGGAATGGCGGCGCCGACCGCGACGGCCGATGCCACGGCTACTGCTCCCACCGCCATGAACCCGGAGCCGATGAGGGTGACCGTCTGGGCCCGGACATGCTGCTGGAGCTTGCCCGAGACCCAGGCGGCCGTCGACCATCCCAGGGTGGGCCACACCACCGCGAAGGCCGCGAACGCGGCCGAGGAGCCGCGGGCCGCCTTGAGGTACAGAGGCAGGTAGACGCTGGCCCCGGTGCCCCCCGACACCGCCAGAGTGGCCACGACGTGTATCGGCCAGAAGCGGGCTCCGGTGACGTGCGGCATCCGGACCACCGGCGCCTGGCAGCTGCGGGCGTGAACGACGTAGAGGGCGGCCAGCGCAACGCCGACAGCCAGCATCACGATGCTGGACCACGACGCGTTCGAGGTCGCCACCAGCAGGGCGGCGGTGAAGGCGCTGAGGATCAGCAGGCCTCGACGGTCCAGCGGCTCCGCCGCGGCCTGGGCCACCGACGGCATCCGGCTCCACCCGACCGCAGCTGCAATCAACCCGACGGGGAGATTGGCGAGGAAGACGGCCCGCCATCCCAGCGTGCTCACCAGGGCGGCCGCCACCGCGGGGCTGCCGATGCCCATAATGCCCCACACCGACGACATGAGGGCATAGGCCCACGGTCGGACCGCGTCGTCGAACACCAAACCGATGGCGGTGAGGGCGACACCGATCAGAGCGCCCATGGCGAGCCCCTGCAGCAGTCGCCCTGCCACCAGCAGCTCCATGGTGGGCGCCACTGCGCACATCGCTGAGGTGACTAGGGCGGCCACCACCGTGATACGGAAGGCCCGCCGGGCGCCGGCTCCGTCGATGAAGGGGCCGACGGCGAGCACCGCCACCGCGGCCGCCACCAGCTCCGCGGTCACCACCCAGGGCAGCAGCCTCACCCGGCCGAGGTCGTCGCCTATGGCTGGGAGAGCGGCGGTCACCGACAGGTTGTTGTAGGAGGCGATGGCCACCAGGACCATCAGAGAGAGCGCCGCGGCCCGGTACTTGGGCCCCAGCAGGCCCGAGGCCGCGAAGCGGGTCACCACTCGACGCTACCGGCGCGGATCGGCCGATTGGAATTGGAGCAGTCCGCTCCAGACGCAGCCGATAGAAATATCTGATGCCCGAACCGACGCTGTTCTTCGAGGACTTCACCTCCGGTGAGGACACCGCCGGCGCGCCGGCTACGGAGGCCGCAACTGCGGCCGCTCCCCCCAAGGACGCCCTCGAGGTCCAGTCCTCCGACGGTGCGACGCTCAACTTACGGATGATGGGTGGATCAGGCCCTGACCTGCTGGTTTGTCACGCCACCGGGTTCCACGGGCTGGCCTACCGGCCGCTGGCGCAAAGCCTCGCAGAGCGATTCACGGTGTGGGCTCTCGACTTCCGGGGCCACGGCTCGTCGGGCCCCTCTCCCGGTGGGGACTACGCCTGGGGCAGCATGGGAGCCGACGTGGCCGCATGCGTCGCCGCCACCGAGTCACCGCTGATCTACGGGTTCGGCCACTCGATGGGCGGCGCCGCGCTCCTGCTGGCCGAGCAGGCCCGGCCGGGCACCTTCGCCGGACTGTTCCTGTACGAGCCGATCGTGCTGCCGAGGGGATTCTTCGACGCCCTCGACGCCAACCCGCTGGCCGCGGGGGCCCGCAACCGGCGGGAGGTCTTCAACTCGCGTGCCGAGGCTCTGGCCCGCTACTCGAACCGGTCGCCGCTGGCGGTGATGCGGGCCGACGCGCTGGCCGCCTACGTCGAGGGCGGATTCGTGGACTTGCCCGACGGCCGGGTGCGCCTAGCCTGCTCGGCCGAGACCGAGGCCCGCACGTTCGAGGCCAGCGGCGGTCTGCCGACTGAGGAGACGTCGGCAATCGATGTTCCCGCCACCGTGGCAGCCGGAACGGTGGTCGGCGCGGCATCCAACCCCGGGGCCTTCGCGACCGCCATCGCCGAGGCGCTGCCCCAGGGACGCTTCCTGAGCTTCGAGAACCTGGGCCACTTCGGCCCGCTGGAGGCTCCCGGAGTGGTGGCGGCCGCAGCCATTCGAGAGCTGTTGGGGGACTAGACAGGGGTTCTGAGCCGCTCTCAGTTCGCGCCGTCGATGGCGACAGGCTCCTCGGTGACTTGGCCGTCGAGGATGCGGAACGACCGCAGCGACGGCTCGGGGTGGCGCAGCGACACGATCACGAAGTGCCACATCCCGAAGGGGTCGAAGCGGGCCGCGTCGGCGATGTCGGTGGGCGACGGGTAGTTGGTGGTGTGGGTGTGGGAGTGCATCACACCCATGACGATCAGGCCTGCTTCGTCGGCGGTGCGCTCCACGTCCATCATCTCCAGGCCGTCGAGCACGTAGATCTCGCGGGACTCCGCGACGTTGCGCATACCGAAGAACCGCTCGACGCGGTGCGAGCCGGGCAGTCCTGCGAACAGCCCGCAGGCCTCGTGGGGAAGCCCCGCGATGGCGTGGGCCACCATGGCGTGCTGCATTGCCGCCGACATCTCCAGCATGGCTGCGAACCCTACCGGCAGGCCGCTTCTCCCCTGCTGCGGGCACCGGTACCGTGAGCGGCGATGGCCAAGTCCCAGAAGCCTCGTGACGTCCCGGCCGGCGCGTCGGTGGTGGCCACCAACCGGCGCGCCCGCCGGAACTTCGACGTCCTGGAGACTCTTGAGGTCGGCCTGGTGCTCCAGGGCAGCGAGGTCAAGTCCCTGCGGGAGGGCAACGTGCAGATCGCCGAGAGCTGGGCCCGCGTCGACCGGGGCGAGCTGTGGCTGCACAACCTGCACATCTCGCCCTACTCCCACGCCGCGGGGTCGTTCCGCTCCGACCCGGACCGGGTCCGCAAGCTGCTGGCCCACCGCCGCGAGATCCAGCGCCTCAAGTCGCGGGTCGACCAGGAGCGTCTGGCCCTGGTGCCGCTGGCCCTGTACTTCAGCGAGGGCCGGGCCAAGATCGCTCTGGCCCTGGCTCGGGGCCGCACCAGGGGCGACCGGCGCCGCGACATCCAGCAACGTGACGCCGATGCGGAGGCGGCCCGCTCGATGGCCGCGGCCCGCCGGCGCCGCTCCCGACACCAGTAGCCATGAGCCGCGACGAGTTCGCCTTCTGGGTCGCCGTCGTCGCCAACGGCGTGACCTTCGTGCAGATAGTGCCCCAGATCGCGAGGCTGATCCGCACGGGACACACCGAGGGGGTGTCGCCGACCTGGGCCGCGGCCGGCATGACCATCAACGTGGGCTGGATGGCCTACGTGGTGGAGAACGAGTACTGGGAGACGATCCCGTCGATCATCGCCGCCATCAGCAGCTTCGGGCTGGCGCTGTACCTGCTGTACCGCAACGGTGCCAGAGTGCGGGCCGGCCTGCTGACGGGTGCAGCGATCGCGGTGGCCAGCGTGGGGATCCAGCGGGCGGCGGGCTGGACGGTGCTGGGCACCGTGCTGGGTCTGTCCAACGGGCTGTATCTCGGACCCGCGTTGATCGCGGCGTGGCGCACCTACGCCCCGGTCGGAGT
>VXNG01000225.1 GCA_009840695.1 Acidimicrobiaceae bacterium | reverse complement strand
ACCGGCAGCTTGTCCAGGTCGATCTCAGCCCCGAGCTGTTCGGGCTCGAGAAGCATGGCCAGCGAGCCGATCGAGCCGGCCATGCTGACGTCCTTGGCCGCCGACGCGAGTTCCTCTCGGGCCGCGTGAGCCAGCAGGCGCACGTCGGTGGCCATGCGCGATCCCCGGGAGCCGATGGTGGTGAAGAAGGGGAAGTCGGCGCGCATGCGGCCGTCGAGGCAGCCGGCGAAGACGAGGTGCTGGCCCGGACTGGCCCGGCTCGCCGACAGGACACGGTCGGCATACCCCACGGCGAAGGCCGACAGCGCCGGTTCGCCCTCGTGCTCGGTGATGTGCCCGCCCACGACCGGCACGTCGTAGAGACTGGCCGCTTCGGCCATGCCGCCCAGCGCCTCGGCCGCCACCTCGGCCGGAGCCACCACCGTGTTCACGATGCCTCTGGGGACTGCCCCCATGGCGGCCAGGTCGTTGACGTTGGCGAGCACGGCCGCCATGCCTGCAGCCCGCGGATCGGAGGCCACGAACGCGGGATGCATTGCCTCGCCGCAAACGATGACCGAGCCTCCGGCGGGCACCTCCACCACGGCGCCATCGTCGCCAGGCCCGGTCGCCGGATCGGAGGCCTCGATGACCCGGCGCACGGCCCCGATGGCTTGCTTGGCCCGCAAGCCGTCATGGTCCCGCACCGCGGCGACCAGCCGGTCCAGCGATGACGTCTCCGGCGAGGGCACGGCCGCACGGTATAGCAGCGGCGGGTCGGGTCTCCGCGATCTCGGTCGGCCAAGCCGTGCTGGAGGCGACATCACGGGACTTCATCGGCCGGGTGGAGGGCGTCTTCGGTGGCGGGTTCTACGTCTCGGGACCCTCCGGGACGGTATTCGCAGTCCTGGGACCGGGGTGCTGGCCCGGTCCCCTGCACCTGGTGACCGGCACAATGCCGGCACTGCCGGCCGTGCACGACCGGGTCACGGTCTCGGGCAGCGAGTTGGCAGCAGGGCCGCTTCGTGTCCGCCTCGCGGGATCCCGCCACTGGGTGCCGCGCCTGCCCGAGAATCTCGATGCCGGCCCGGCGGTCTGGCACGGCATCGCTCCGGGTGTGGACGCCGGTATCGCCAGTGTGTGGGAGACCGTCATCGGCGACGTTCGCCGCGGCGATCTCGCCCCGGTGTTCGATCGGCTTCAGGGTCGCGGCGACGGCTTGACTCCGAGCGGCGACGATGTGCTCGCCGGGATCCTGCTGGTGGCGGCCATCGACCGGCGCCGGAGGGACGCCCTTGCCGACCTGGCCCTCACGGCGCGAACCACACGATTGAGCCGAGCCTTCCTCCGGTGGGCAGCCGCTGGTCAGAGCATCCAGCCCGCGCACGCCTTACTGGACGCGGCGGGATCGGGTGATCAGGCCGGGATGCGTCGGGCTGCGGCGTCACTGGCCGGGGTGGGCGCCACGTCAGGCCGGGCGCTCGTGGCCGGCCTCGCTCTGGCCGCCACAGAACTCGCCCCATACCGACTCTCATAGAATGGCGCCGCGGCCCACTGACGTGTGACGCCGGTCAGGAGATCACCTGGATGCCCATCTCTGAGCCTCCCCGGTTCCTCGAGACGGCTGCCCGGACGATCAAGCCGCGCCGCAGCGGCATCACCCACGTAATTGACACCGGCACCCCGACCGCAGGCATCGATGAGCGGCTGCGGGCCCACGGTGCATTCGTGGATGTCTGGAAGTTCGGTTTCGGTACCGCCTATCTCGACCGCGACGTCGCGTCGAAGATCGAGCTGCTCCAGTCGCACGGGGTCAAGGCCTGCCCGGGCGGGACGCTTCTAGAGGCGGCTTGGTGGCAGGGGCGTGCGGAGGAGTTCTTCAGTTGGGCCCGGGAACTCGGTTTCGACTGCGTGGAAGTGTCCCGCGGGGCCACCGACCTGCCAGCTGCCTCCAAGCTCGATCTGATTGCTAGGGCTCGCCACCACGGCTTCGAGGTATTCGCTGAGGTGGGGGGCAAGGATCCGGGCGAGCCGGCCCGCCCGGACCGGTGGCTTACCGAGGCCCGGCGCGACATAGACAGCGGGGCGTGCTGGCTGGTGGCCGAGGGCCGGGAGAGCGGGACCGTGGGGCTCTACACCGCCGACGGGCTGGTGAGGGCCGATCTCGTGGACGCCCTCGAGGCCGCCGGACCCGAGGTCCCGGTGGTGTACGAGGCACCCCGGCGGGAACAGCAGGCTTGGCTCGTGAATCACTTGGGGTCGAACGTCAACCTGGCGAACATCTCGCGCGACGAGCTACTCGCAGTGGAGGCCCTCCGGCGCGGGCTGCGATCCGACACTCTCCGAACCCGCCTTGCTGCCGCATGTTCGACCTAGACCCCGCCTCACCCAACATCATGCCGTCGCGGTACCGGCAGGTGTCCGTGGCCGCGGTCCCGAGCCTGTCGCCGGACGATCTCGTGGCCCGGTTCACAGGACGGGAGGCGTACTGCAGGACCAGGTTCGTGGTGGCCCGCCTCGACGGCGAACCCGACCGCTGTGCGCTGGTGGAGCTGGCCCGCGACGGCAGCGACGAACTCTTCTCGCCGGCGCTGGCGGCCCGGGTGCTGGCCTCCGCCGAGGATTGCGCCTACGTGCGGGACGACGGCGCCGACCTTGGAATCGCCTCCCACCTGGCCCGGGTTGCGCTCCGCCGCCCGGACCGGCGCTGCATTGTGGTGGAGGGCCGGTACCGCCACGTCAGCTTCCTCCTCAACGCCGATCCGATCCGGATCACCGTGGTGGACGTCGTGCCGCCCGAGCCGTCGAAGCTGGCCGACCAGGTGGCCCGGGTCTTGGACACGGCCGAGGATCTGCCTCCCATCGCAGTGACCGAGCGCATACTCGACAGCCGCGCCCTCGTGACGGAGCCAGTGCCCGAGGGGCTGGTCGTCCCGTGCCGGGGCGGCGGCGTGGAGATCGAGGGCGTAGAGGTTTCGCACCTCGACGAGCGTCCGAGTTCCGCTGGATCGACCCTGCTCGGCTGCGAGCGCTCCCGGCAGATCCACCGCTGGTTCTACGGCGCCGACCCGGTCCGGACCATCGACTGGTGCCCGCGCCGCCTCATCGACGCCGACGGCGGGGAGAGCGACGGCTCGGCCCTGGTTCTGAGCCGCTGCTGCCTGCTGGAGGAGGGTCTGGAGCGTCGGGGCGACACCGCCATGGTGCCCTGGGGCGCCACCCTCGCCGAGGTTCGCCGGGCCCTCGTGGCGCTGGCCGGATCCGGGGACGGCTCATGGACGCTCATCTGATCGACTCGGCCGTCTACGGCCACGGTTGGTCCACCCCGGAGTCGCTGGCCCTGTTCTCCGAGAGGGCCCGCCTGACGCGCTGGGTGTTGGTGCTCAAGGCTCTCGCCGCCGCGCAGGCCGACTTGGGGATCATTCCGGCCTCCTCGGCCGAAGCGATCGACCGGCTCGACGCCCAAAGCCTCGATCCGGCCGCGGTAGGCGCCGAGACCCGACGGACCTCGCACTCCGCCGCTGGACTGGTGCGCGAGCTACAGGCCCAGCTGCCCGCCGATGCCCGCGAGCACGTGTACTACGGCGCCACCGTGCAGGACGTCTCCGACACCGCGGCCGCGCTGGAGATGCGCGACGTCGGGGCGATCGTGTGGCGGGACCTGCGGGCCGTGGAGGGCTCGCTGCTGGAGCTGGCCGGGCGCCATCGCGACACGCCCATGCTGGGTCGCACCCACGGCCAGCCCGGCGCCCCGGTGACCTTCGGGCTCAAGGTTGCCTCCTGGGCCGACGAGACGGCCCGGCACCTGGATCGCTGGCGCCAGAGCCGTCCCCGCCTGGTGGTGGGCCAGCTGGCCGGCGCGGTGGGGGCGCTGGGCTTCTACGGGGAGCTCGGCCCGGAGCTGCGCGGCCGCTTCTGCCAGCGCCTCGGACTGGGCGAGCCGACCGTCTCGTGGATCGCAGCGCGCGACCGCATAGCCGAGTTCGCCAGCAACGCCGCCCTGGTGTCGGCCACCATGGCCCGCATGGCCAACGAGGTCTACAACCTCCAGCGACGCGAGATCGCAGAGGTGGCAGAGGCTGCCTCGGAGGCCACCATGGGCAGTTTCACGATGCCCCACAAGCGCAACCCGGAGCGCAGCGAGCAGATGGTGACCCTGGCGCGCCTGGTGCGGTCGGCCGCGGGCACCCTCACCGAGACCATGGTCGGCGACCACGAGCGCGACGGCCGCACCTGGAAGACCGAATGGGTGTTGCTTCCCGAAGTGTGCCACTACCTGCTGGCCCAGCTCACGATGGCCCGCGGCCTCACCGCCGGCATCGAAGTGGACGCCGAGGCGATGGAGGCCAACCTGGAGACCATGGGCGACTTCGGATCCCAGGAGCTGCTGAAGCGCCTGTCGGCGAGGCTGGGCAAGCACCGGGCCAACGACGAGCTGCAACTCGCCTACCGGCGGGCCCGTGAACTGGGCCGTCCATTGGTGGAGACCCTCCAGGGCGTCGCCACACCGGCGGAACTCGAAGGGCTGGACCGCCCCGAGACCGGCTCGGCGTCGGCGATGGTCGACGCCGTCGTCGCGGCGGCCAGGGAGCGACGCAACCGCGAGACCCAAGAATGGACCTGAACTGGCGTTAATGCGGGGATCGGACAGTGTCGCAGCATTGGCGTCGATCGACCGGGACTGGCAGACTCCTCCTCAGCGGGAACCGCAGTAGCGGTCAGGCCGATCTGGTCATGCCGGGGGAGGCGAGACGATGAGACACAACAGTTCGTTCCGGAGGCCGCGTGCCATGTTGATGGCCCTGCTGGTACTGGCACTGGTGGCGGCTGCGTGCGGCGACGACGAGGATGCGGCTCCGGCCCAGCCCGAGCCGGCAGCTGAGCCCGAGCCGGCAGCTGAGCCCGAACCGGCGCCCGAGCCTGAGCCCGAGCCGGCAGCTGAGCCCGAGCCGGCGCCTGAGCCCGAGCCCGAGCCGGAGGCGGCGCCCGAGCCTGAGCCCGAGCCGGCGCCTGAGCCCGAGCCGGACGCGGCTGCAGAGCGGTGCCAGGCCAACCGCGACGCCGGAAAGATGACCTTCGTCACGGGGTTCGACTTCGCGGCCGCGGCCGGCATCATCGATGCCATCGTCGCCGATGCCCAGGGGTACTTCGACGAGCTCTGCATCGACTTCGAAGTACAGCCCGGGTTCGCGCCCTCCAACGGGGCGCTGGTAATCGAGGGCCAGGCCCAGTTCGGAGCGTCCGGATCGTTCGCCGAGTTGGTGGCCAACAACGTTGCCGGAGAGGGCGATCTCGTGGCCCTGATCCACTGGGGCCGCACCGCCATTGAGGCGATCGTGCTCCCCGAGGGCAGCGCCATAGAGGACTTCGCCGGGCTGTGCGGGAGTCTCATAGGCATCAAGGGCGACCTGCCGTACTCTTTGCAGGCCTCCGTCGCGTTGTCGGGAATCGAGCGGAGCTGCTTCGAGGAGATCCTGCTGGACGGCTTCGACCCGATCGCCCATCTCGAGTTGGGCATCGACGCCCTGCCCGTGTACAAGTCGAACGAGCCCAACACCTTGACCAACAACGGCGTGGCCTTCACCATGCTCGATCCGCTCGACTTCGACGTGCCGTCCAGCTTCGGCGTCACTTTCACGACCCAGTCGATGATCGACAACAACCCTGGCCTGGTGGCTGACGTGGTGCGAGCCCTGATCCGCGGCCAGGCCTTCGCGGCCGCCAATCCGGACATCGCGGTGGAGAACGCGTTCGAGCTGATCGACGCGGCCGGCAACCCGCTGTGGTTCGCCATGGAGGCGGAGCGCTACCGCTGGGGCGTGGAGTCCGGCCTCATCGCCGATCTCGCACCCGCCGGCGTAGGCGTGGGCATCCCCGACCTCGACCTGTTCGGCGCCGAGATCGATGCGCTTGTGGAGGCCGGTGTGTTCGAGTCGGCGCCTGACTGGCAGTCGATGGTGAATCCCGACTTCGCCGCGGGCGTGTACGACGGAACCACGCTGATCTGGCCGGGTCCGTGACCCGTCCTGACCGGAGGGGCCTCAGGGTGGCCGCACCGGCCTGAAGGGAGGACCGGCATGTTCACCGGCATCGTTCAGGGGATGGGCCGGGTAGTCGACATCGAGACGGTCGATGGCATCTGCCGCCTGACCGTCGACCTCGGCCCTCATGCAGACGGCCTGCAGGCCGGCGCAAGCGTGGCCAACAACGGGACATGCCTGACCGTCTCGGACATAGACGGCTCGACGGCGCGATTCGATGTGATCGCCGAGACGATGGAGTTGACGAACCTCGGGAACCTCACCGTTGGCGACCCGGTCAACGTCGAGCGTTCGCTGCGCTTCGGGGATGAACTCGGGGGGCACGTCCTGTCCGGTCATGTGTCGGGAACGGCCACCGTGGGCGAGATCATCGCCGAGGACGGCAACCGCACGATGTGGTTCCACGTCGACGAGTCGCTCATGCCGTACCTGCTCTGGAAGGGGTGGGTCGCCATCGACGGTGCCAGCCTGACCATCTCGGGGGTTGATCGCGGCGCCCACCGGATCGCGGTGAGCTTGATCCCCGAGACGCTGGAGCGGACGACCCTGGGTCGGGTGACCGTCGGTGATCGTGTCAACCTCGAGATCGATGCCCACACCCAGGCCATCGTCCACACCGTCCAGGAGCTGCTCAGCGACTCGAGCTTCCGTGCTCAGATCCTCGACTCCGGTCCGGTCCCGTAACCGTCGAGTACGCCGCTGACCGCATGGCTGACGGGCTCCGGGGCCGCCGCTGCCTCGTCACCGGCGCGGCGAGAGGGATCGGTCGCCGGATCTCGGAGCGGCTGGTCACCGAGGGGATGCAAGCCACGCTGGTCGACGTCGACCCGGCCGTCGCCGATGTCGCCCAGGGCCTGGGGGCCGCCAGCCTCGTAGTCGATCTGGCCGATGCCGCCCGGACTCGGACCGCGCTGGCAGCCGGTGACGGTGACGAGCCCTACTGGCTTGTGGTCAACAACGCGGGCGTGTTCTCCAAGACCCCGCTGCTGGAGATGACGCTGGACGAGTGGGATCGCGTTCACCGGGTGAACGTTCGTTCCATGGTGGTCGTGATGCAGGCGCTGGTGCCGGCCATGATCGCGGCCGGAGTGGGTGGCCGGGTCGTCAACGTGGCGTCGATGGCCGCCAAGCTGGGTACGCCGGGTGAAGCGGCCTATGCGGCTTCCAAGTCGGCGGTGGTGGCCCTCAGCCGGATCGCAGCCATGGAGTTCGGTCAGCACGGGGTGACGGTGAACGCGGTCTGCCCCGGCTATGTCCTCACAGACATGGGCAGCGGCACCCGCACCGCCGAGCAGGTCGCGGCCTGGACGGCGAAGAGCCCCCTCGGTCGGCTCGGTGAACCCGACGATGTAGCCTCCGCCGTCGCCTTCCTGGCCTCGGACGATGGGAGCTATATGACCGGGCAAGCGGTCAACGTCACCGGCGGGATGTGCATGTGGTGACCGCGCCGGCCGTCAGTTTCGAGGCGGTGTCGAAGTGGTTCAGGCGTGAGGGTCGGCTCGTGCATGCCCTGTCGAGGGTCAGCCTGGACGTGCAGCAGTCGGAGTTCGTCAGCCTCATCGGACCGTCCGGTTGCGGCAAGTCCACCATGCTGCGCCTGGCCGGGGGCCTGCTCGAACCCGACCGGGGCACCGTGGTTGTCAATCGCCAGTCGCCGGCCGAGGCTCGCCGTCAGAAGCGCTACGGCTTCGTGCCGCAGCATCCGGCTCTGCTGCCGTGGCGGACGGTGCGCAGGAACGTGTCGCTGCTCCAGGACGTCAACCGCCGGACCGCAGGCAACGGTGGCATGTCCAGTGACGACCAGCTCAGCATGCTCGACGACATCGGGCTGACCCCGTTCCTGGATTCATTGCCCCGGGAGCTGAGCGGCGGCCTGCAGCAGCGGGTGAGCATCGCCCGGGCCTTTGCTCTCGGAGCGCCCGTGCTGATGATGGACGAGCCCTTCTCGGCCCTCGATGAGATTACCCGGGCCGACATGCGGTACCTGCTCCTCGATCTGTGGGGGCGCATCGGCAGCACCGTGCTGTTCGTGACGCACTCGATCCCCGAGGCCGTGGTGCTGTCCGACCGCGTCGCGGTCCTTAGTGGCAGGCCCGGGCGTATTACCAAGGTTGTCGACGTGCCGCTGCCCAGGCCGCGGCACGCAGACGTGGAGGACAGCGACGACTATCACCACATCCTCGCTGAGGTCCGGGCCGCGCTGCGGCACGGTTGGTCGAACTGATGGCGCGTCGCGTCGTGGCGTCACGAGACTCCGGCCGGTCGGCGGCAGGAGGCCCTGATGCTCCCGAGACGTTGGACGTGGCCGGGGAGGGAGTCGCCGAGGAGCCGCCCGACGTACCTCGCCGGCCTGTGCGCCGGGTCCTGCTGCTGGTCGCCCCCTTCGCCGGTCTCACGGCTTTCTTCGTGGGCTGGGAGATATACGTCCATGTCCGCAATCTGCGGCCCCTCACGCTGCCGCTGCCCTCCGATGTGATCCGTCATGTGGCCGAGAATCCAGGCTTCTACGCGCAGAACGGCTGGGTCACTGTGCAGGAGGCGTTCTGGGGCTTCGTCATCGCCTTCTTTGCTGCCCTCTTCGTTGCCACCTGGATGGCGCACTCCCAGTTCGTGGAGCGGGCGACCACGCCGGTGATCGTGCTGATGCAGTCAACGCCGGTGGCCGTGCTGGTGCCGATCTTCTTGCTGTGGTTCGGGTTCTCGCCCTGGCCGAAGATCCTGACCGCCATGCTGTTCGCATGGGTTCCATTCGTCGCCAACGCGCTCATCGGGCTTCGCTCGATCGACGAGGAGACCCACGAGCTGCTGCGATCCGTGAATGCCAGCCGCTGGGAGATCTACTGGCGGCTGCGATTCCCGCACTCGCTGCCCTACCTGTTCGCTGCCGGCCGGATCTGCGTCGGCCTGGCCCTGGTCGGAGCTGTCGTCGGCGAGTTCTTCAACTCCAGGGACGGTTTGGGGAACGCGGCCCGGGTGGCCCAGTCCCGGCTGCTCGTGGACCAGCTGTGGGGCAGCGTCTTCGTGCTGGCCTTCATCGGTGTCGCCTTCGTCCTGCTGCTCATCGCGGTGGAGAAGCGGGTCCTGCGCTGGCACGCATCCCAGGCGACCGATCATCGAGGGATGTGACGGCTCGTGGGTGAGCACCGGAACGACCAGGGCCGTGGTCCTCGGCTCGTGGGGCCGTCGTCGGAGGCTCCGGCGGAGGAGTTGATCGATGCCGGGTTCGCGTGGGAGATCGCGGACGCTCCTCTACTGCACCATGGCCTGAATCTCGCCGATCTCGGTCATGTGCTGGACCTTCGGAGCCGGGAGCTCATACCCGAGCAGGCCGCGGCCGACCTGCTGAGAGTGCTGCTCGACGCCTACGACACCGATCCCGCCGATTTCCCTTACGAAGCCGCCTCCGGGGAGGTGTACAACTCGCGGGAGCGGCACTTCGTGGAGCGGATCGGGGACTCGGCCGGGTGGCTCCACGCCGGCCGTCCCCGGCGGGAGGCGGCCCGGGTGGCGCTTCGGCTGCTGCTGCGATCCCAGACCGCCCGCTTGATCGAGGTGGGAGCCGACTTCGCGTCGGCCGCCGCCCCCGTGGCCGCCGACCACGCCGAGACGTTAAAGGGCTATCTCTTATAAAAAACTCCGAGCACACGAGACAAAAGCCAACGACATAAGACCACTTGA